>DAHVXI010000011.1:0-14322 GCA_027356795.1 Chloroflexota bacterium
GCACCACCGCCAGGTCGGTCTGCAAGGCGGCGCCCACCAGCTTGCCGTCGAAGGTGCGACCGTCGGGCAGGGCCACTGTCAAGGAGTCCGCCCCCGCCACCACGTGGTTGTTGGTCAGGATGTATCCGGCGGGATCGTAGATCACACCGGAACCCACCCCCGTTTGGGGCACAGCCTGATCCAAAGCGCCGATGGACTGCTGCTTAGAGGTAATCTGCACTACGGCGGGCTTCACCTGCTCGGCCACCCTACGAACCGCCGAGGAGAAATCCCCCGCCGTCTGGAGGGCTGGCGCCGGAGCCGGGGCCGCTTGGGCCTGAGCCGGTGCGGCAACGGAGACCGTTCGCATCCCGAACTGAGCCGTGGGCCCAGAGAGCAAGCCAAAGGACTGAGCGCCAAACCAAATCATCGAGGATAGAAGGACGGTCGCAAGGACACGTCCCAACCTGTTTGCCATCTTCCCTTCTCCTTTGATGGATAATTGCCTTCCATCCAAGTAGTTTTGCATCCACCGTGCCTATTATCCCATCCAGTTGTTAGAAGGGTGTTATATGTGGGTAAAAAGTGTGAGAAGAGCGGCTTCGGGGGAACACTCGCCCTCCCATTGGAGAGTGCAATGTATTAGAATCTACTGATGGCAAGCAGAAGCTTCAAACCGCTTGGGGGCCTGCATGGCGAGCCCTGAACTGGAACAGAAGGTCGAAGCCCTTCCCGACAAGCCGGGCGTCTACTGCTTCCGCGACGCGTCGGGCAGGGTGATCTACGTGGGAAAGGCCCAGTCCCTGCGGAACCGGGTCCGTTCCTACATGCAGAGCCCGGAGCTGCTCTCCGCCAAGACCCGCCGCATGGTGGAGAAGGCGGTGGAGCTGGACGTGACCGTCACCTCCACGCCGGTGGAGGCCTTGATCCTGGAGTGCAACCTGATCAAGGAGCAGCGGCCCCGCTACAACGTGCGGCTGCGCGACGACAAGAGCTACCCCTTCATCAAGGTCACCGTCCAGGAGGAATGGCCCCGGGTCTACTTCACCCGAGGCCTATTCACGGACGGCGCTCGCTACTTCGGCCCCTTCACCGATGCCAAGTCGGTCCGGCAGACCCTGGACACCCTGAACCGGCTGTTCCCCTTCCGCGGCTGCCACCGGACCATCACCGGCAAGGACCCGCGGGCGTGCCTGGCCTACCACATCCACCGCTGCACGGCGCCCTGCATCGGGGTGGCCGACCACGATGAGTACCTGCAGGCGATCCAGCAGGTGGTGCTGTTCCTGGAGGGGAAGCAGGAGAGGATCATCGAGGAGCTGCGCCGGGAGATGGAGCGGGCCGCCGAGGAGCTGCGATTCGAGCACGCCGGCCGGCTGCGGGACCGGATCCGCTCCCTGGAGAAGATCGTGGAGCGGCAGAAGATCACCTCGGAGGAGGACCCCAGCGACCGGGACGTGGTGGGCCTGGCCTGCGGTAACGGCGTCGCCTGCGCCCAACTCTTCTTCATCCGCAGCGGCAAGCTGGTGGGCAGCGAGCACTTCGCCCTGGAGGGCACCGAGGAGGAGACGACGGCTCCGGTGCTGGCCTCCTTCCTCCAGCAGTTCTACGACTCGGCGGCCTACGTGCCGCCTCAGATCCTGCTCCAGGAGGAGATCGACGACGCGGAGATGCTGGAGGCGTGGCTGAGCGAGCGGCGGGGCAGCAGGGTCCGGCTGGTGGCGCCGAAGAGGGGCCAGAAGCAGCAGATGGTCAAGCTGGCCACGGAGAACGCGACCCAGCAGCTGGAGATGCTGAAGCTGCGCTGGCTCAACGACACTCAGCGCACCACGGGAGCCCTGGTGGAGCTGCGGGAGGCGCTCCAGCTGCCCTCGACGCCCCACCGGATCGAGTGCTACGACATCTCCAACATTCAGGGCACCTCGGCCGTCGGCAGCATGGTGGTGTTCGACGGGGGGCAGGCCAAGAGCTCCGACTATCGCCGATTCAAGATCAAGACGGTGGAGGGCGCCAACGACTTCGCCATGATGCAGGAGGTCTTGAGGCGCCGCTTCAAGCGAGCTATCAGCGTCGGAGACGGGGAGAGTGTGAGAGAACCCCTCCCCGCAGCGGGGAGGGGCCGGGGGAGGGGTGAGGAGTCCACAACCCAGCACCCAGCACCCAGCACTCAGTACTCAGAACCCACAACGCAGAACACGGAAGACGCCGGCTGGGCCACCCTGCCCGACCTGGTGATCGTGGACGGCGGGAAGGGGCAGCTGAACGCCGCCCTGGAGGTGATGGACGACCTGGGGCTGGCCAATCTACCCGTGGTCGGCCTGGCTAAGGAGAACGAGGAGATCTTCCAGCCAGGCATCTCCCAGGGGCTGATGCTGCCCAGGAGCTCCCAGGCCCTCTACCTGGTGCAGCGGATCCGGGACGAGGCCCACCGCTTCGCCGTCACCTACCACCGGAAGGTGCGCAGCAAGCGCGGCTTCGGCTCCGCCCTGGACGAGGTGCCGGGCATCGGTCCCCGAAGGAAGCAGGCGCTGATCAAGCATTTCGGGAGCGTGAAGGCGATCCGGGAGGCGAGCCTCGAGGAGCTGCTGGGGGTGCCGGGGATGAACCGCCAGGTCGCCGAGAAGATCAAGGAGCATCTGTAGGCTCTAGAGCTCCCATTCGGTGACGGTGGCGACGTTGTTGAAGAAGAAGCGCTCGCCGAACTCCCGGGCGAGCCGGCCCGCGGCCGCGAGACCGGTGCAGTGGGAGACCCCCAGCTTCTGGATGTCGAACTGCCGGAGGGCGGCCACCGTCTCCTCCAGCTGCTCCTCCGTAGAGAAGCCCAGGTGGGTTCCGCCCAGCACGGCGAAGATCCTATTCTGCCCGGCCACCTGCTGAGCGTGGAGCAGGGTGTTCACGATCCCGCTGTGGGCGCAGCCCAGCAGCACCACCAGCCCCCTGGGGGTCTTCACCACCAGCGCCTGGTCGTCCGGGATCTGGTCCTGCTGCCAGCCGTGGGGCATCTTCACCACCAGCTCCGCATCCAGCCTCTCGAAGGGGGTAACCCTCGGCACCGGGCCGGTGGTCATCATCTCTCGAGTGATGTGGGCCGGGCCGTCGGACAGCTGGAATGTGGCCCCCATCGACTCCAACTGCTCCCTCACGAACGTCAGTCCGGCGTACCGGGCCTTCTCCCCCTTGCGCACCACGTAGCGGGGCTTCCAGACGTCGGTGTGGGCATACACCTTCACCTCACCCGTCTGTGCCAGCACCTCCTTGAGGCCGCCGGTGTGATCCTGGTGGCCGTGGGAGCCGAAACCTCCCGCCCCAACAGCAATGGCGTAGGGCAGGGCGCTCTGCCCCGCCGCCGACCCTGTGATCGCCCGCCGGGCAGAGGGGCACAGGGCCCCTCCCTACGTTTGCCCAAGGGGATCGCCGGCAGGAGCCGGCTCCTGCGTCATCCCTTCGCCGACTCCAGTGCCAGGTCGGAGTCGACCATCATCTTCACCAGCTCCTCGAAGGTGACCGACGGCTTCCAGCCCAGCTCTGTGCGGGCCTTGGCGGGATCGGCCAGCAGGTGGTCCACCTCCGCAGGCCGGATGAAGCGGGGGTCGGTGCGGACGTGCTTCCGCCAATCCAGCCCCACGTGGGCGAAGGCGATCTCACAGAACTCCGCGACGCTGTGGTACTCGCCGGTCCCGACTACGTAGTCGTCCGGGTCGGACTGCTGGAGCATCATGTGCATCGCCCGCACGTAGTCGGCGGCGTAGCCCCAGTCCCGCTTGGAGTCCAGGTTGCCCAGCAGCAGCTCCTGCTGCTTGCCCTGCTTGATCCTGGCGACCCCATGGGAGATCTTGCGCGTCACGAACTCCATGCCCCGCCGGGGCGACTCGTGGTTGAAGAGGATCCCGCTGCAGGCGAAGAGGTCGTAGCTCTCTCGATAGTTGACGGTGATGTAGTGGCCGTACACCTTGGAGACGCCGTAGGGGCTCCTGGGGTAGAAGGGCGTCTTCTCGTTCTGCGGCATCTCCCGCACCTTACCGAACATCTCGCTGGAGCTGGCCTGGTAGAAGCGAAGCGGGTTGTTTCGGCTGCCGTTCCGCTTTCCGCTGCCGCCCACGATGCGGATAGCCTCCAACATCCGGAGAACGCCCAGCCCGGTGATCTCGCCGGTCAGCTCCCCCTGGTTCCAGGAGAGGGGCACGAAGGAGATGGCGGCCAGGTTGTAAACCTCGTCCGGCTTGGTGTACTCGAGCGACCTGACCAGGGAAGCCTGGTCCAGCACGTCGCCCAGAACCAGCTCCATGTCGGGAGCGATCTGCTCGAGCATCTCACGTTTGGGGTTGTTCTGGCCCCGAATGAGGCCGTAGACGTTGTAGCCTTGCTGGAGCAGGTACTCCGCCAGATAGGTCCCATCCTGCCCCGTGATTCCGGTTATCAGGGCGGTCTTCAAATGGCCCTCCTTACATGTTGGCGCTTCGCGTCTCGGCCCCAAGAGGGCCGGGTTGACTGTCGGGCTGTTGACCCGGCCGTTTGCGGTCGGAAGAAGGTGCCCGCACGCGGGCTGAACCCAGGTGACGTTGGAGCTAGTGAGGACACTGCACAGACGGACCGGTACATTATACGAGGGCCAGAGCTATGTCAACGATTGCCCGGGGGCGATTATAGCGCAGACGCGGCTTACCCGCTCGGTCGAGCACAGGCGTATTGGCGACTTCCATCGCCTGCTCTTTTCGACATTGACTTCCCGCTCTAGCCTCGTATACTACTATTTGCAGGCGGAGTCGCCTGCGATCTGCAGCTGCATCTCCCCCAGGACGGTGGAGCGTGCAAGAGGCTGAGCCTCAGTATCTGGGGCGCGACACCCTGAGCCGATTGACGCGAGGACTGCCAAGGTCTGATGCCCCCTTGCCGGCGGGGAACCAGGGCGGAGGGTGAAATGATCACCGTCGAGGTATGGCTGTACGGCCCCCTGGCCTGCTACGCGGGGGACCGGAGCCAGGGCAGCCACGCGCATCTTCTCCTCCAGCTCCCCGAGGGATCGAGAATGGCCGACCTCCTGGGCCGGCTGGGGATGCCACTGGAGGAGAAGGGGATCACCTTCATCAACGCCCAGTTGACCGACATGCCCGGCCTCGCCGCCGACCTTGACTGGGAGCTACGGCAGGGCGATCGAGTGGGGCTCTTCCACCGCCGGAGCATGTGGCCCTTCCAGTACCGCCACGGAGCCAGCCTGAGTCCGAAGCTGCGAGAGGCGATGGAACGGAGGGATGGAGGAGCCCTCCATCATTCGCCCGGGACCTAGCACGTCGCCGCGGTGATCTCCACGTCGAGGAGTGGAGGCTCCAGCCGACGACCCAGGCGCGCCCAGCTGAGGCCGTTGCTACAACCGAAGCGCCTGTAGTAACGACTTTAGTCGTTCGTCCCCGGTGTGTCAGGCAAGGACTAACGGCTGAAGCCGTTACTACAAGATGAGTACTACCATCACGAAGGAGGTGGTGCCAGGACCGTTCCAGTGGCTGATGCCAGTCCCCACAACCGCCGGGTAAGGTTCTCCTTTCTAGGGTTGGAAAGATCGCGTTCGGTGAAGGAGGCAAGCCAAGATGGCGAAGTTCCTGCGCGTGAACATGACCAACGGCACGGCGAAGTACGAAGAGGTACCCGAGAAGTACCGGCTGATGGGCGGCCGCTGGTTGACCAGCATCCTGACGGCCGACGAGGTCCCCCCCACGGCCCACCCCCTTGGGCCCAACAACAAGGTTATCCTCTCCCCGGGCATCATCACGGGCACTTCCGCTCCCACGTCGGCCCGCGTCTCCGTGGGCGGCAAGTCGCCCCTGACGGGCGGCATCAAGGAGGCCAACGCCGGAACCCGCTGGGGCCAGCAGGTGGCCCGGTTGGGGATCAAGGCGATCATCGTGGAGGGACGGCCCGCCCAGAAGGGGAAGCTGTGGGGTCTCCACGTCACCAAGGAGGGCGCCACCTTCTTCGCCGCCGACGAGTTCGCCGGCAAGGGGCTGTACGAGGTGTACCCCAAGCTGTTCGAGCGATTCGGTAAGAAGGCCGACGTCATGGCCATCGGCTCCGCGGGCGAGTATCTGATGACCAACGCCGGAGTCTGCTTCAACGACCAGGAGGGCCGCCCCGCTCGCTACGCCGGCAGGGGGGGCCTGGGGGCCGTGCTCGGCTCCAAGGGGCTGAAGTTCCTCGTCGTGGATGGCTCCGGTGCCCCGGCATCGATCCCCATCGCCAACGAGGCCCTCTTCCAGCAGGGCCGCAAGAAGATGACCGAGGCCCTTCAGTCCCACGACATCACCAAGCCGAAGGGCGGGCTGAACACCTACGGCACCGCCGTGCTGGTGAACATCATGAACGAGGCCGGCGGCTTCCCCACCCGGAACTTCTCCTCCGGAAGGTTCGAAGGTGCGGCTTCCATCTCCGGCGAGGCGCTCTTCGAGGGAAACAAGCAGCGGACGGGCAAGGATCTGTACAACCACGCCTGCAGCCCCGGCTGCATCATCCAGTGCTCCAACGTCTGGCACAACCCCGACGGCACCGAGCAGGTCTCCTGCCAGGAGTACGAGTCGGTCTGGTCCCTGGGGGCCGACTGCGGCATCGACTCCCTGGACACCACCGGTGAGTTGATCCGGCTGTGCAACGACTACGGCCTGGACACCATCGAGGCCGGTGTGACCCTTGGGGTAGCCATGGAGGGCGGCTTGGCCCAGTTCGGCGACGGCGGGGCGGCCATCAGGCTGATGCACGAGATCGGCAAGGGGACTCCCCTGGGCCGAATCCTGGGCAACGGCGCAGCCTTCACCGGCCGGGCCCTTGGGGTGGTGAGAGTCCCCACGGTGAAGGGACAGTCCATGCCCGCCTACGAGCCTCGGGTCGTCAAGGGGATCGGTGTCACCTATGCCACCGGCACCATGGGCGCCGACCACACCCAGGGCTACACGATCGCGCCGGAGATCCTGGGGGTCAGCGGCAAGGTGGATCCCTTCGCCACCAACAAGGGGGAGCTGTCCCGCAACTTCCAGGCGACCACGGCTTTCATCGACAGCTCGGGCCATTGCCTCTTCATCGCCTTCGCCATCCTCGACATCGCCAGCGGCTTCGAGGGGATGGTGGAGGAGTGCGCCGGCGTCCTGGGCACCAACTGGACCGCCGACGACATAGTCAAGATCGGCTTTGACATCGTGAAGAGGGAGCGGCAGTTCAACCTGGACGCGGGCATGACCAACCTGGACGACCGGATGCCCGAGTTCATGAAGTACGAGCCGCTGCCGCCTCACAACGTCGTATGGGACGTGAGCGACGCGGAGCTGGATTCGGTCCACGGGGCCTGAAGCGGGGACCGAGCAGTAGATGTAGGGGTAGGGGTAGGGGCAGACTCCGCGGAGTCTGCCCCTGCGGGCTCACCGGCAGTACGACCAACTCGCCCTCACACCGTGGACCTGCCCTCCGGCACGCCCACGCCTTTCCCCTGGGGTGCGGGGACAGGTGGTGACCCATGATCGAAGTCTATCTCTACGGCCGGCTGCGGCGGTACGGTCCGGCCGGCGACCCGACAACCGAGTGCGTGCTCTTGGCCGAGGCCGGCGAGGAGCATCCGACGGTGGGGGATTTGATCGCCTCCCTGGGGATTCCCCCGCTGGAGGTGGCCAGCGTGTTTCGGGACGGCCACTGGATGCGGGAAGGGCTGGAGGCGTCCCCGGGCGGAGCTCGAAGGCTCGGACTCTTTCCGCCCAACATGAGCCTGCTCTACGTCTGAGGTGGTCCTGGTGGCAATCGAGCAGAGGGGTGGCAGGGTGATCGAGGTCAACGTGCGGGTGTACGCGGGGCTCCGCCGACACCTGCCGGGGGTGCCGCTGGGCCAGTCGGTGAAGGTCCGGCTGCAGCCGGAGGCGACGATCGCCGAGCTGCTGGAGGAGCTTGGCATCCCCCGGGCCGAAACCAAGACCTGCTTCGTCAACGGGATCCAGCGGGAGTTCGGCTACCGGCTGGGGGAGGGCGACGACTTGGCGGCCTTCCCGCCGGTGGCGGGGGGTTAGGTCTCTGATACCACCGGCAGGCTGAAATGGAAGCTGCTCCCCTTCCCCAGCTCGCTCTCCACCCAGATCCGGCCCTGCTGGGCCTCCACCAACATTCGGGCTATGTAGAGGCCCAGCCCCAGCCCGGCGGTCCTTCGGTTGCCCTCCGCCCGATAGAAGCGCTCGAAGATGTGGGGCAGGCTCTCCGGGGATATCCCCACGCCCCAATCGGTGACGGACACCACCACCTCGCGCTTCTCCGCCCTGGCCGCCACCAGCACCTCGGTTTCCGGAGGCGAGTACTTGAGGGCGTTGGTGATCAGGTTCGTCAGCACCCTCTCCACCCGCTCGGCATCGGCCATCACGAGGGACAGCCCCTGGCAGGGCACCAATCGGAGACGCGCCTGCTCCTCCAGGGAACCGATCCGGTGGAGCAGGTCGGAAAGCAGATGGCAGACGTCCATCGGCTGCCGCTGCAGCTCCAGCTGTCCCGCTTCGAGGCGGGCGGACTCCACCAAATCCTGAATCATTCCGTTCATCCGCTTGGCGCTCTTCAGGATGAACTCGGCGCTCTTGGCCTCCCTTTCCTGGCCGTGGCGAACCAGGTCCCGCTGCAGCATCTGAGTCTGGCCCATCAGCGCCGTTAAGGGGCTCCGAAGGTCGTGGGAGATGAGGGAGATGTACTCCTGGAGCTCCTGGGCCCGTTGGCTGGCCTGGGCGGCCACCTCCTCCGTGCTCTTCCGGGCCAGCACGTGATCGGTCACTTCGGTGACCAGCATCATGAAGTCCAGGTCGCCGGACTCGCCCGTTGGGATGGGGAGCACGGTCCAGTTCCAGTAGGTGACACCCCGTGCGAAGCCGACGTGCTCGTGGGCCGCATCCACCAAAGGCCGGCCTGCCGTCGCGACCCTGCCGAAGACCTTGAGGACGCCGCAGGTGGCGGCCTCCGGGATGATCTCGTGGATAGGCAGACCGGTGATGTCGACCTGCCGATGAGGCTCGTCCAGGAACTGCCGGAAGGCCTCGTTGGCCAGCTTCACCCGCAGCCCCTGGCCATCCAGTACCGCTATGGCCGCGGGGGCGTTATCCACCACCGCCCGAAGGAGCCGACGCTGGGTCTCGATCTCCCGGATCAGCCGCTCCTGCTCCAGGCCGGCAAGGACAAGCCGCTGGTTTGCCTCTCGCAGCTTCTCCAGCAACTGCCCCTGTCTCTCCTCATCCGAGGCTTCCATCCCTGTAGCCGCAACGTTGTCGTTCATCGATCCCTCCCGGAGCCCGATCCTTTCGAGTCAGGGGCGGCGCGACTGTCCGGCGTCTACTGGTATCGCAACCCAAAAGGGGAGACGATATCATCTTCCATCACTTGGTACCCTTTGTCTATAAGAAAAAGGTACCGCTTTGGCTGCCACCAGCGATACCGGGAGAGGGAAAGCCGTGAAGGAGAGTTGGGCGGGCGTTACTTGGCCGGGAGATCAGGACCCTGAACGGTCCCGACTGACCACGATGCTGCCGAGGTGAGCCCAGGCGGCCTTCACCGTACGGCGGGTCTGCTCCAGGGTGCCGCTATTGTCGATCACCAGGTCGGCGTGCTTCAGCTTCTCCGCCGCGGGGGGTTGGGCATCCACCCGTAGCTCGGCCTCGGCATGGCTCAGCCCCCGGGCGCGCTTCAGCCGCTCGACCTGCTGTTCCCGACGGCAGGTGACCACCCACACGGCGTCCACTCGCCGGCTCCACCCCGCCTCGATCAGCTTGATGGCCTCCAGCACCACCACAGGCCTCTTGGAGAGGGCGATCCGCTCATCCGCAAGCTTTCGGGCGGCCGGTTGCAGCATCGCCTCCAGGTCGGCCAGAGCCACCCGATCCCGAAAGACGATCTCCCCCAGCCGGGCTCGATCGACGGTGCCGTCGGGCCGGAGGATCCCCTGGCCAAACCGCTGGATGATGGATCGCCACCCGGCGCTGCCGGGTTCCATCAACTGGTGCACCAGCTGGTCGGCGTCGATCACCTCGGCCCCCAGTTCGGCCAACATGGCCGCCACCGAACTCTTGCCGCAGCCGATATTGCCGGTGAGTCCGATCAGATAGTGCTTCATCGATGGCCATCAGCTTTCAGCAGTCAGCCGTCGGCGTTCTCGTTTGAGATTATACACCGTGCATCGAAGAGGGATCTCTCCTATGGAATATGGTAGACTTTAAGGCTGCCTGTCCTGTATTGGGCAGTTCGGAGGTGTTCGTGAATACCCTAAACATGGCTGAAGACGAGGCAATCGTATTGCGCTCGCCCAGAGAGATCGAAAAGATGCGCGAGGCGGCGAAGATCGTCGTGCTCACGCTTCAGGAGTTGAAGAAGGCGGTGAAGCCGGGAGTCACCACCAAGGAGCTGGACGACCTAGCCGGCAGGATCTTCCGGGAGAACGGTGCGATCTCCGGCTCCCTCAACTACCACGGCTACCCCGGCAACATCTGCGTATCGCTGAACGAGCAGGTGGTCCACGGTATCCGCGGCGGCCGGCAGCTGAAGGAGGGCGACGTCGTCAAGCTGGACGTGGCGGCCTCCTACAAGGGCTACTTCGCCGACTCCACCATGACCTACCCGGTAGGCGAGGTCAAGCCGGAGGTGGCCCGGCTGCTGAAGGTGACCGAGCAGGCGCTGTGGCGAGGGATCGACAAGGCGAAGGCCGGGAACCGGCTCTCCGACATCTCCCACGCCATTCAGCAGCACGTGGAGAAGAACGGATTCTCCGTGGTGCGGGCCTTCGTGGGCCACGGGGTCGGCCGCAGCATGCACGAGCCCCCGCAGGTGCCCCACTTCGGGCCGCCCCACCAGGGTCCGCTGCTCCGGCCGGGGATGGTGCTGGCCATCGAACCCCAGGTCAATATGGGCACGCCCGAGATCTCCGTCCTGGAGGACCATTGGACGGCGGTGACGAAGGATGGCAAGTGGTCCGCCCACTTCGAGCACACCGTCGCCGTCACCCAGAATGGCCCCGACGTGCTGACCCGCTGGGACCAGCGGGAATAGAGCCGTAGGGGCGACCGGCGGTCGCCCCTACCTGGGACCAAGACGTAGGGCGGGGCCCTGTGCCCCGCCGCCCGGCGAGCGAATGACGCGGTGGGCGGCAGGGCAGAGCGCCCTGCCCTACGTTTTTCACTCCGCAGTTAGCCGGCTGGAGCCGGCTCCTACAGCAGTCAGGCTAGCAGCTCTCTCAGGCCATGGCGCCAGGGGGAAGGGTGCTGGTGCGCTGGACCGGCTTCGCCTTGCCGCTCTTGATCAGGTAGCCCTGGTAGAACCACACACCGGCCAGCACCACGAACCCCATCAGGTCCGTCTCCCAACCCGGCACGATCAGCAGCAAAGCCGCCGCCAGGAGCGGGACCCGCTGCCACCAGGGCACGAAGGTCCGCATGAAGCCGAACAGACCAACCCCCAGGGCGATCACTCCCAGCAGGGCGGTGACGGAGGCTTCCAGACCGCTCATGAAGTCGAAGCCCAGCAGGGTTATCTGCGGCGCGTAGCAGAAGACGTAGGGTATCAGGTAAGCTGGAGCCGCCAGCCGGAAGGCTTGAACCCCCGTCTTGGTGGGTGGCGCTCCGGCGAGACCCGCGCCGGCCATGGCCGCCAGAGCCACCGGCGGGGTCAGGTCGGCGATGATCCCGAAGTAGAAGACGAAGAGGTGAGCCGACAGGATAGGTATACCCGCGTGCACCAGGGCCGGGGCGGCGATGGTGGAGGTCACCAGGTAGTTGGCCGTGGTGGGGAGCCCCATCCCGAGGATCAGGGAGGCGATCATGGTGAAGAACAGGGTCAGGAACAGGTTGCCGCCCGACAGCATCAGGATCCCATTGGCGATCTTCAGCCCCGCACCGGTCAGGGTCGCGGAGCCCATGATGAAGCCGATGCTGAGGCAGGCGATGCTCACCCCCAGCGCGTCCCGCGCTCCATAGATGAGGGCCTCGCCATACTTGACCACCTGAGGACGGGTGCCGGCCAGCGAGCCGCTGATGGCGATGTTCAGAGCCATGCCGCCCACTATGAGGTAGGGCGACGCGTACTGGTCCAGCAGCAGGTAGCCAACCACAGCTATGCCGATGATGTCCCTGAGGATCAGAAGAAGCGACTCCCCGGACGACCTGCTCCCACGTCGGTTCTCCGGCAGGATGCTGCTGAACACGATGGCGCCGAAGATGCCGGTGACCGCCGCGTAGGGGGGCGTGCGCCCGTTCATCAGCATGAACACGACCACCACGATGGGCAGCAGCAGGATGCCCTTCTCCCTGAGGATCTTCCTGGAACTGGGCAGCATCCGCCTCGGGATCCCCTCAAGGCCGGTGCGCTTCGCCTCCAGGTGGACGCCGGTCAACACCCCAGCGTAGTAGAGAACCGCGGGAAGGGCGGCCGCGATGATCACCTGGGAGTAGGGAATCCCGAGGATCTCCGCCATGATGAAGGCCCCGGCGCCCATGACGGGGGGCATCAACTGGCCGCCGGTAGAAGCCGCCGCCTCCACAGCGCCGGCGAAGTAGGGCCGGTAGCCGATGGACTTCATCAGGGGGATGGTGAAGGAGCCGGTGCCCACCACGTTGGCCACCGAGGAGCCGTTGATAGTGCCCATCAGGGCGGAGGAGAACACCGCTACCTTGGCCGGGCCGCCGGAGAAGCTACCCAGCATCGCCACCGCCAGGTCGATGAAGAACTGGCCGGTGCCGGTGCGCAGCAGGAAGGCCCCGAACAGGATGAACATGAAGACGTAGGTGGTGGCCACGCCGGCGGCCACGCCGAAGATCCCCTCGGTGGTCAGGTACATGTGGCTGACCACCCGGGTAAAGGGGTAACCACGATGGCTCAGGAAGCCCGGAATGTAGTTGCCCCACAGGGCGTACAGGAGGAAGACGACGCAGATGATGGTCAGCACGGGACCCACTGCTCGCCGGCACAGCTCCAGCACCAGCAGGACGGCGATGCTGCCCATGATCAGATCGGTCTGGGAGGGGTTGCCCATGTTCTCGACGATGCTGTCGAAGTTGACGATGATGTACGAGCCGACTATCACCGACAGCGCCATCAGGATCAGGTCGTACCAGGGGGGTATCCGCCGCAGATCCAGCGTGCCCTTGAAACGAGCGGGATAGAGGGCATAGCCCAGGACGAAGACGAACACGAAGAAGGCTGCCCGCTGGATCGGCGCGTCGAAGAAGCCGAAGAAGGTGGTGTACAGGTGGAACAGCGACATAGCCGCGGCGAACAGCATGAGGAAGATGCCGAAGGGGCCGGAGTACTTCCGCAAACGGGAAGCAACGTCCAGCTTGGCCGTAATCCGTTCGGCTTCCTCCTCCGAGACGCTTTCCACCAGGGGCGGCGGCGTCTGGGACATTCTCTGCCCTCCTCAAGTTGAATGGAACCGGCCGCGACCGGCGGCGAAGACCAGCAACGAGGTGACACTACCCGTGGCTGGCGGCAAAAGGGCAAGGACAGCAGGCCACAACTTCGGGTCGAGCGGCCCAGGAATGGGGAGGGGCACTGCCTCCCCACGAAGCGTCGCGATTATATCATCTGCACCGACGGTTACAAGGTACTGATAACCACAGGCTAACACGGAAAGAACCGGGCACGACTGGCGACGCATCGGTCCTCAGGGGTGAGGCCAACCCAACAGCGTGGCGATCCTGGAGCGGCTGGCCACGTCGATCACCAGCAGGGCCATGGGGGGCGCGAGGGAGTCCAGCCTGAACTTCTCTTCCCCCACCTTGAGGGTCTGCGACACCGTGGTAGCTACCCTGACCCGCATGATTGGCAGGTCCCGTGACATGTTGACGATCCGGAACCTCTTGTTCTCGTTGTCGAAGACGTAGTCGCCATCCAGGACGTCCGAGGGGAGCCCCACACCCACCATGTCGTAGTCGGTCTCCCGCACCACCAGATGGCCGATGGAGGCAACCTCCAGGATCTCGTCCACCGGACGCTTCTGGATGGAATGGACGTAGCTGTAGGTGATCCTCTGGCCGAGGGTCACCGCCAGCACCTTCACCAACGGCCCGTCCTCGCCCCTGTGGATCTCCAGGACCGTGGTGGGCCAGAGTGCCCAGGTCAGTAGGGCTGCTGCCATCACGGCCACCGGAAGCGCCCAGCCAGGAAAGCGGCGGCCGAGCAGGGGGACCGACGCAAGATGGCGAACGAATGAGCGTTGTAATCGCAAGGGAAAAGGCCCTTCCCAGTGGGGTTGGCCGGACGGCCAGCCGTAAAGGGACTGGAAAGGGCCGCGTCGCCCCGCCGTTGGCGGGGCGACGCGGCCCTTTCGCGTGCTATCGCCCTACCGCCTCTCTACTTCAGGAC
>DAHVXI010000031.1:0-30826 GCA_027356795.1 Chloroflexota bacterium
GACCCTGGGAGAGCTGACCCTGCGGGCCTGGGAGAAGGATGTCCAGGTGATGATCGAGGGACCCGGGCACGTGCCGATGAACCAGATCGAGATGAACGTTCGCAAGCAGAAAGAGCTTTGCCACGATGCCCCCTTCTACACCCTGGGCCCGCTGGTCACCGACATTGCCCCAGGATACGATCACATCACCTCGGCCATCGGGGGCGCCATGATCGCCTGGTACGGCGCCGACATGCTGTGCTACGTCACCCCCAAGGAGCATCTGGGATTGCCCGATCTGGAGGACGTGCGGATCGGCATCGTGGCCCACAAGCTGGCTGCCCACGCCGCCGACGTGGCGCGGGGAAGGGCCGGGGCCAGGGACAGGGACGATGCCATGTCGCGGGCCCGGGGAGCCTTCGATTGGAAGACCCAGTTCTCCCTCGCCCTGGATCCCGACATGGCCCGGCAACTGTACCGCGATGCCCACTCTGACTCCTGTGTCGAGGACGGTCGGGCCTGCTCCATGTGCGGACCCAAGTTCTGCCCCATGCGGGGTTTCCAGGAGATCGACTGGAAGGGGCAGGAGGACTAGGGAGCCGCGCGCCCAACGTCGGGATTGCTTGACAGCCACCCGGCTCCGACTTATACTGAATTCCGAGCGTTTCAGTAGGATTTCTGTTCGGGCTCGTTTGGGGCTGAGATGAAGCTTTCGACTCGCGGACACTACGGTTTGCTGGCGATGGTGGAGCTGGCCCGGCATCACGGCCGTGGTCCCCTCTCGCTGTCGGACATCGCCCAGTCGGGTGAGCTGCCGCTGTCCTACCTGGAGCAGCTGTTCGGCACCCTGCGCCAGGCCGGCTTGGTCGAGGGCACCCGCGGGGTGCGCGGCGGATACCGTCTGACCCGCGAACCCTCCAAGATCACCGTCGGCCAGGTGGTGAGGGTGCTGGAGGGTCCGATCGGGCCGGTGGAGTGCGCCGTGGAGGGGGAAGCCACCGATTGCTGCACCCGCAGCACCGGCTGCGCCACCAAGGAGATGTGGTTGCGGGTTCGGGAGAACATCCTCGAGGTCTTGGACAACACCTCACTGGCCGATTTCCAGGTTTCGTCTGTAGGGTAGATAGCTGGACCGTATCGAAAGGAGAGACGCAGTGGCGCGTTTTATCTACCTTGACCATGCCGCGACCACGCCGGTTGACCCGGCCGTGGTCGCGGCGATGATCCCCTACTTCACCGAGAAGTTCGGCAACCCATCCAGCATCTACGCGCCCGCTCGGGAGGCTCGTAAGGCGATGGATGGAGCTCGCGACACGGTGGCTCAAGTCCTGGGGGCCAGCCCCACCGAGATAGTCTTCACCGGCGGGGGCAGCGAGAGCGACAACTTGGCCCTGAAGGGGGCCGCCTTCGCCAACCGCCACAAGGGCAATCACATCATCACCACCCAGGTCGAGCATCACGCCATCCTGCACAGCTGCGAGTACCTGGAGAAGCGGTTCGGCTTCAGGATCACCTACCTGCCGGTGGATCGGCACGGCACGGTGGATCTGGACGCCCTGCAGAGGGCGCTGACCCCGGACACCATCCTGGTCAGCATCATGTACGCCAACAACGAGGTGGGGACGATCCAGCCGATCCAGGAGATCTCCCGCATCGTGAAGACCCAGGGGGTCCTGTTCCACACCGACGCGGTGCAGGCCGGCGGCAGCCTGGATCTCAGCATGGACAAGCTGGGCGTGGACATGCTGAGCCTGTCCGCCCACAAGTTCTACGGGCCCAAGGGCGTGGGGGTCTTCTACGTCCGCAAGGGCACCTCCTACTGGCCGCAGCAGCAGGGCGGCGGGCAGGAGCGGGGCCGTCGTGCGGGCACCGAGAACACGGCGGGCATCGTGGGGTTTGCGACGGCGCTGAAGCTGGCCTACGACCGGCTGGACTCCTACAACGCCCACGCCAGCAAGCTGAGGGACAAGCTGATCCAGGGCATCAGCCGCATACCGGGGGCCTACCTGACCGGCCATCCCACCAACCGGCTGCCCAACAGCGCCAGCTTCGTGTTCGACTACGTTGAGGGGGAGTCGATCCTGCTCAGCCTGGACATGCTGGGGATTGGGGCTTCCAGCGGGTCCGCCTGCACCTCGGCGTCGCTGGAGCCTTCCCACGTGCTGAAGGCGATGGGAGTGCCTATCGAGCGGGCCCACGGGAGCCTGCGGCTCACCACGGGCAAGGACAACACGGAGGAGGACGTCGACCGAGTCGTGGAGGTTCTCCCAGCCGTTATCGAGCGACTGAGGGCGATGTCGCCCATGGCGGGCGCGGGCGCCGGCACACCGTCGGGCCAATAGAAGCATCGAGGAGCAAGGGCGGATGTACAGCGACCTGGTGATGGAGCATTTCAGCAACCCCAGGAACGTCGGCGAGATCGCGGATGCCGACGGCGTCGGGGTAGAGGGCAACCCCGTCTGCGGCGACGTGATGAAGATATACATCAGGGTCCAGGGCGGGCGGATCGCCGACGTGAAGTTCAAGACCTTTGGCTGCGGCGCCGCTATCGCTACCAGCAGCATGGTCACCGAGATGGTGAAGGGGAAGACGCTGGACGAGGCGATGGAGATCAGCAACAGGGCGGTGGCCGAGGCGCTGGGGGGTCTCCCGCCGGTGAAGATGCACTGCTCGAACCTGGCGGCCGATGCCCTCCACAAGGCGATAGAGGACTACAAGAGCAAGGTCAAGGCGTAAGGGAATCGACCTCTTCCGGCCCTGATGATCATTTACGGCTCAATCGGGTAACGCTATCTTTCGGCCTCGCCCGCCCCTTTAGTGGCGGGCTGAGAGAACGAAGTCCACTAAAGGGACTGCGAACGAGATGGGGTGAGCCCCTTCAGGGCTGAGGTCGTGCCTCAGCCCTCGTACCCCTTCAGCGGTTTCCCATCCACCCAGATCCGCGGGCCGGTCATCAGCATGTCGTAGTGGGTGAGGGCCAGCAGGTCCCGATCGTAGTTGGACCCGATGGCCACGTGGCAGGTCCCTCCGACCTTCTCCGCCTCCAGCATGTCTGGGATCATCTCCGCCTTCGGGTTCAGTCCCAGCCCCACCTCGCCGATGCCCCAGCTGTTGCGGGCGTACTCCTCCTTGCCCATGGCCTTCGCCTGGGCCTCGCCCAACTTCAGGGATGCTTCCACCGCCTCCGCGTGGGCACTGGGCAGGATGTGGGTCACGTAGCCGTCCTTCACTTCCATGACGACCGGCTCGGCCGGCACCAGACACTTCGGACCGATGGCGATCACGCCGTCGAAGACGATCCTGCCCCGGGCCGTGCCCAACTCGGGCGAGAAGAAGATCTCACCGCAGGGCAGATTGCCGTGGGTGCCCGGCTTGCGCATGTCGCCATCGTCCACGAAGATCTTGCGGCCCCGCAGCCCGACGGTGAGGTCGGTGCCGGCCGGGGTCTCGATCCGCATCTCCGAGCTGCCCTCCGCGGCTTTCTTTAGCTCGGCAGCCGTGGCGCGGATCGCGGCGTAATCGACCTCCATGCAGCGCAGGAAGGTCTCCATCTTGATGCCCGGCGAGGTGCCGGCCCGGGCTCGTTTGTCGCCTTCGGTGATCTTGTCGAAGATGCTGGTGTACTTCTGGCCATCGCGGCCAACGTAGCCGATGTGCAGTCCGTGGGGATCTTTGCCGATCTTGTCGGTGGAGATGCTGAAGATGACGTCGGGCTCGGTGGCCAGGGCCCCCAGCACGCCTGGATCGGACATGTCGGTGATAGTCCTGGCGGGCTGTCGGGCCAGGAGGGGCCTTCCGCCCATCTCCAGGGCCGCCTGAAAGTAGGCATCGCAGATCAGGCGGGAGGTCTCCTCGGGATTCCCGACTATGAGCACCCGCTCGTCCGGCTGGAGGGCCAGGGACTGCTCCAGCACCGTTCTCGCTATTCTCAGCAGCTCGGAACTCTCTACCATGATTCTCCCTCAAACAAACGCAGCGCAGCCGGCCACGGAAGGTTCGGCCGAGGGGATTGTCGCACGGCCGTATGAGCGGCAGCAAGGGCGGGGGGATCGGCTACCGCTTTCCACCGAAGCAGTGAACGCCGCCGCCGTCGGCCACGCTCACCAAGCAGCGGTTGCAGGCGGTGCATCGGGAGGGGCGAAGGTCTCCGGCCTGGATCCGCCTAACCAGGTGGGGCTCCCGAAGAAAGGGGCGCGCCATGCTGACGAAGTCGACTTTCCCCTCGCGCAGCAGTTGATCCATCACCAGGGGGGATCGGAGTCCGCCGACCAGCAGGACCGGAACCCTGGTTGCCCGCCGAATCCTCTCCGCATAGGGGGCGAAGTAGGCCTCTTCGAACCTGACCTGGCTTCGGAGCCTGTCGGCCACGGCCACCATAAGGTTCCGAATCACCAGCCCCATCTGGGAGATGGGGCGGCTTCGAAGCATTTGCTGGATGGGGATGTCGCCTCGGCTCATGTGGAAGATCGTTTCCAGGGTGCCCCCGGTCACCTCGAGGGCATCGACCCCTCGGGAGGCCAGCTCTTCAGCCGCAATCAACGACTCCTCGGGTGACAGCCCCCCGCGGAGGAAGTCGCTCACCGTCAGCTTCACCAGGATCGGGAATTCCGGTCCCACCGCCCCTCGAACGGAGCGATATACCTCAAGAAGAAACCTCATCCGGTTGGTCAGGTTCCCTCCCCACTCGTCGTCGCGATGGTTACTGTGAGGGGAGAGGAACTGGTTGATCAGGTAGCCGTTGGCCGCCAGGATCTGAACGCCGTCGAAACCGGCGGCCCTCGCCCGTGCCGCCGCATCACCGAAGGACGCCACGATGCTCTCTATCTCGGTTGCCGCCATCGCCCTGGGGCGGATGCGCACCACGCGGCTGGGTATCGCGGAGGGTGCCAGGAGGGTGCCATCGGTCGCCAGGGGCTCCCCCTGGCGACCGCAGTGGTAGATCTGGAGGGCTATCCTGGAGCCCCGTTGGTGGACGGCCTCGGTGAGCCGGGAGAGGCCCGGCAGGAGGGAATCGTCGTGCACGCCCACGACGCCCCGGTACGAGCGGCCGCTGGGGTGGACGTAGGCTCCACCTGTGATGATGAGACCGACGTTCCCGTCGGCGAGGCGAGAGTAAAGAGCAACCAGACGGCGGGTGACGCGACCCTCTGCGTCGGCCATGCACTCGGCGGTGGCCGACCGAACGAAGCTGTTGTTGAGCTGTAGGGTACCGAGGGTCGCTGGGGCGAACAGGCCAGGCATGGTGACTAGTTCTCCGGTGCCCCGGCGTCTATCCATCGAGAAACAGTTTCGATCTCCTTTGCCATCAGGCGGGTGCCGTCGTGGGGCATGGCCCCGTGTCTGACCACCGAGATCATCGCGCTGAGAGAGGAGTCACCCGGGATCACCACTGTGCCAACGGTGTCGCCGGCCATCATCCGTTGGTAGCTATCCAGCCGTAGCCCCTTGTCCGCTCGTTGGGCACCGTGGCATTGGACGCAGGCGCGGTGCAGGATCGGCGCCACGTCCCTGATGTAGCTGGGGGGCTCGCTGTCCCGCCCGACCGCCGGGCTGCTGCCCGACGACACAGCCCCTTCCCCCATCAGGGACGGCAGGGCTGCCGCCAGCACCACGGCGGCGATGACCAGGACTGCCGCAGCCGCGAGGCCTCTATGGGTGATGCGGGTATCGAGCCGCAACTGGCGAAAGTGTTGCATCTACTACACTAGTTGGCTGCCGACATCAGGTAGGCAACGATGGCCTTGATCTGATCGTCCTTGAGAGGTCCTCCTTTGGCCGTTCCGAAGGGAGGCATGCCACCATTGCCCTCAGCGGTAGTCTGAGCCAGCCCTGCTGCCCCGAGCCCATCCAGGTACGCCTTGGACTTGAGATTCGCCGAGGGGATGCTGCTCCCATCGGCCCCGTGGCACATGGCGCACGTCTGAGCGAAGAGGGTCTTGCCCTCGGCTGTGCTCGCCTGGGCAGCTGCTTTGGTCGCCGTGGGTGGAGCAGGGGGTGCGGTCTGGGCAGCGGCCGTCGCCACGGGCAGGTTGGCCGCCGCTGCGGGAGCGGGGGCCGATGCAGCCACGGGCCGCCTGCCGATGGTCTCCCTCGCCGGTGTGGCCTGGGGAATACCGCCCGCGTGACACTTGGTGCAGGAGTCGGTGCGGGGATGGCAGCTGTAGCAGCTTTCCATCCTGGGCCGGTTTGTCTTGGGCACCTCCAGGTCGTGGGCCACGTTGGCGTGGCAGCTGACGCAGCCGGCCCCCCGCTGGATGTGGGCCTGGTGGTTGATGATGATGGTCCGCACGTTGAACTTGAAACCTTGCTGGTCGGTGCGCTCGGACATCGCGGAATGGCACCGCAGGCAGTTGATGGTTATCCGCTCGGGTTCCGCCAGGAAGCCTTTGACGTAGCCTTCGAAAACGACTTGGCCGGGCTTCGCGTGACAATCCACGCAACTCACCTTGTCGAAGCTGGGATGAACCTCAGAAGGCACGCTGCGATCCGGAGTGTCGCCCGTGCCGTGGCAGCTCAGGCAGAAGGCCGGGCTGGAGGTGGTGTAGTGGGCAAGGACGATGCCGGGTATCCCCACCGCCGGTATGGCCGCCACCACCAGCACCACCAGCCAGAGCCCCAGGGGCCACGAGGGCAGCCGGTGCCTTCGGGGCGGATACAGTCCAGGTATCTCGAGATTGTCGGGTAACCGTGACCGTTCGGGAAGCTTCATCACCCCACCTCTATCCCATCGCCTCCACCCTGACCCTGGTGTCCGCCATCACCAGTCCTCGGCCGGGTCCCCCGTCCTGGCCCGAGAGCAGGGCGCTGACGTTCACGCCGCGGCCCTGCTTGGTCCACCAGATGTACGGAGTCATCGGATCCTCACTTTGGAAAGCCTCGGCCCGGGCTATGCGTCCCACCCCTTCGTGGCCAAATCCGTTGGCAAGGGCCACGACTTGGGGATGAATCCCCTGGGTGATTCGGACCTTCACCTGGATGGTGCTCACGCTGGAGATCACCTTCACCTGCTGCCCCTGTTTGATACCGCGCTGCTGGGCGGTCACTGGGTTGATCAGCAGCGCGTTGTCGTGGTCTATCTCCGACAGCCACCAGCAGTTGGCGGAGTAATCCCCGAAGTGAACGTTGGGGCGGTAGCCTATCAAGGTAAGCTCTCCCGAGCTCGAGCTACCGGAGGAGGTCGAGACCCCGGCGGTCTGGCCGTCGCCGGCGGCCGTTTCCGCTGCGATGGCCCCGAACTCCAACTTGCCCGAGGGGGTGGAGAAGCTCTCGCCCTGGGCGTAGTATCGGGGCGAGGCGGCGGGGTCATACCAGACACCCTGCTCCCGGAGCAGGGAGAGCCCGCCGGCCGCGGAGAGGCCCGGCAGCTTCGCCAGGACGGCGTTGAGGTAGCTCTGCACCGTGGGGAAGGGGAAATAGCGCGAACCGTTCTCCCCCAGCCTGGTTCCCAGGGTCAACAGTATGTCGTCCACGCTCAGGGATTCGCCTCTTGGGCGCACTATCGGCTGCCGGAGGGCGACGTAGGGCACCAACTCGTGGGCAGGGGGCGACTCCAGCCCCCAGCTTTCCAGGTAGGTGGATGCCGGCAGCACCAGATCGGCCAGCGCCGACGTCTCGGTCAAATTGGTGTCGATGGCGACCAGGTAGGCGACTCGCTTCTCGTCCAGAAGGGCGTCCCTGAAGGCCTGAGAGTTGGGCCAGGAGTATGCAGGGTTGGCCAGGCAGGTCAGGTATAGCCCCGAGGATCCTTTACCCTGGAGCAACGCCTCCACCCGCTGGATCGCTTCGGCACTGTCGGGCAGCGGCGGCGGCATCGGGTCCGGTTCCGAGAGCTCGTAGGTCGGCGCCGGACAGTACCCGCCCGAGACCCCGACGCTTCCCACCAGGGCGTTGAGAAGGATCACCGCCCGTTGCGTGTCGACGGCCCCCTTCTGTTGGCCCAGGCCACCGCCGGCAAAGGCCACAGCCGGTCGAGTGTGGGCGAACTCGGTGGCGACGCGGCGGAGATCGTCGGCGCGGATCCCGGAGGCCCTCTCCGCCGCCTCGGGGGTGTAGGGGGCCAGCTGCTTGGCCAGCTGCTCCGTGGAGAGATCGGTCCAGCGGGAGAGGAACTGCCGATTGTGGAGGTTCTGCTGAACCACCACGTTGGCCATGGCAAGGGCCACCAGACCGTCGGTCCCGGGCATTATGGGGTACCACTCGTCGCTGCGCCCCGCCGTTAGGGACAGCCGTGGGTCGAAGGTTATCAGCTTGGCTCCACTCATCCTGGCATCGACCAGCCTTTGGACGAAAGGCAGGTACATCGCATGAGTCTCGTAGGGATTGGAGCCGAAGTTGAGAATGTGTCGGGTGTGGGCCAGGTCGACTACTTCGGAGCGGGTTCCCAGGGTCAGCCGGTTCGCGGTCTCCCGGCTGGCCTCCCGGAGACGGACCTCGTCGATCAGACTCTTCGAGCCCGCGGCGGCGACGAAACGGCTGGCCAGCAGACTGGACACCTCCGTGCCCGCGTGGAAGATCAGGGATTCGGGGTCTCGAGTCTGGAGTTCCCGGAGCCACTCCTGAAGGGTATCGTACGCCTGCTCCCACGACAGCCTGACCCACTTCCCCTCGCCTCGGCGGCCTGCCCTGGCCATGGGGAAGAGCACGCGATCCGGATCGTACAGCCGGTTAATCCCGGCGTGTCCTCTGGCGCACAGCCGCCCCTGACTGTTGGGATCGCGGGGATTACCCTCGATCTTGACCAGCCTATCCTCTTCCACGAACCCGAGGATCCCGCAGCGGGCGGCACAGTGCGCGCAGTTGCTCGGGACGGCGCGGCGCAGGGCGCCGGTGGTGCGAGACACCGAGCGGCCACCTCGCACGAATTCCTCGGCCATCACGCCCTTGGCGACCAGCAGGTCGGCTGTGGCCATGCCGGCCGCCACCACCCCCAGCTTGAGTAGTTGCCGTCTGGTGAGCCTAGCTGAGCGGAGCATACTGACCCCCGATGACCACGACGTAGCGCATCGCCAGGATCCCAGCCATCACCAGCACTGAGGCGGCCACCGCGGCCGGAAGAGGCCTGTGGCGCTGCGGAATGCCCTGCACCAGCAGGGGGATGAAGGATGCAGCCATCACGGGCAGGCCCAGCGGCAGCATGGGAACCGCTCCGACGTAGACCAGCGTTGCCCCCAGGATCGGCGGTGCGAACGCGGTGGCGAAGCGGGCCAGCAGGGCGGTGGGGGCGGTCAGCAGCAGAAGCGGCACCAGGGAACCCGACAGGATCTCGACGCCGAGGAAGTACTGGCTGAAGGCGCCGCGGAGGATCGTTGTGGCTGCCTCCGCCGCCTCGCTATCCGAAGTGAGGAGCACCAGGACGTCGGAGAACACCAGGAAGAGATCGAGCAGAATGGCTCCCACCAGGATCCTGCCCAGGTCCCTGATCAAGGTGGGATCGGGCCGCCGCTGCTTGGACAGGAAGCCCACCACCGTCACCACCAGGATCATGAGGGCGATGCCCGACACCATGGCGGAGACCAGGAAGAGCACGGGCATCAGGGCCGTGTTCCACAGGGCCCTGGCTTTCGCCAACGCCATGATGAATCCGGTGTAGCCGTGAACCGACACGGCCAGCGGGATCCCGATCAAGCCGAACAGCTTGGTCATCCTATCGTCGCCCTTGAACATGAAGAAGGCGTAGATGAGGCAGTTCACCGGGTACAGGGTCAACAGGAAGGAGCCGTAGGTGATTGGGGAAGTGGGGTTGAGATAGGGAAATAGGTGCCAGAAGCGCCAGGGTTGGCCCAGGTCGGCTATCAGGTTAATGGGGGCCAACACCAGCAGGACGGTGGCCAGCACCACCCCGATCTTCCCCAGCGGCTTGAATCTCTTGATGCCAAAGCCGTATGCCAGGGTGGAGAGGATGAAGGAGCCCGCGCTGAGGCCGGTCATGTAGAAGTACACGGCGATCAGCGGCCCCAGGGGCGCCTCGTGGGCGACGTTATAGACGATGGTCATCTCGTCGTTCATGCCCGGACCTCCTCGCTAGCACCCGTGGCCCGGATGAGAGCCTCGTCGGCTCCGATGTAGAACAGGTGCGGCTGCGTGTTCTTCTCGGGTTTCAGCACAGCCACGGCATTGCGCGCCAGCAGCTTCGCGACCTCGCTGTTGGGGTCGTTCAGGTTGCCAAAGGTCATCGCCCTGGTCGGACAGCTGTTGACGCAGGCGGGCTCGAGGCCCACGTCCACCCGGTGGTAGCACCAGGAGCACTTCTGCACGATCTTCTTTATGGGGTGCAGGTAGCGCACGTCGTAGGGGCACGAGGCGATGCAGTACTTGCAGCCGATGCAGCGGTGGGGATCCACCATGACGATGCCGTCCTCCCGCTGATACGTCGCCTGGGTTGGACAGTTTCGAATGCAGATGGGGTTCTCGCAGTTGTTGCACAGCGTCGGTAGAAAGGACACGCTGGCGTTGGGATAGCGACCCTTCTCCCCCTGCTTGACCCAGGAGCGCCAAACCCCTGGGGGAACGGAGTTCTCGCTCTTGCACGCTACAGAGCAGGCATGGCAGCCGATGCAGCGCCGGACGTCTATCACCATGGCGTACCTGAGCTTGCTCATGGCTCATCACTCATTGCTGGGCACTGGCCCCGTCTCCCAGGGCAGCGGCGGCCACGCTGGTGACGGCGCCGAGGGCTGCACGGATACCATCGACCCTCAGAATGTCCAAGGGGAGGGGGATGATGGTGCTGTTGTGCTCTCCGGCGATCTCGGTGAGGGTCTGGAGATATCGCAGCTGCAGCGCCCCGGGCTCCAACGCGATGATGTGGGCGGCGTCGGCCAGGGTGGTGGCTGCCTGAAACTCCCCCTGGGCATGGATGATCTTGGCTCTCTTCTCTCGCTCTGCCTCCGCCTGCTTCGCCATGGCGCGCTGCATCGATTCCGGAAGCTGGACGTCTTTGACTTCCACCAGAGTCACTTTCACGCCCCACGGCTCCGTCTGCTCGTCGATGATGCGCTGCAACCGGTGGTTGATCTCCTCTCGATGGGAGAGCAGCTCATCCAGCTCCGACTGGCCCAGGACGCTCCGCAGCGTCGTCTGGGCGATCTGGGAGGTCGCACGGATGTAGTCCAGCACCCGGACGATGGCGTCCTCCGGGTTGACCACCTTGAAGTACACCACCGCGTCGACCTTTATGGTGACGTTATCCTTGGTGATCACCTCCTGGGGCTCCACCACCATGGTGACCACTCGCATGTCCACTCGGACCATTCGCTCGATCAGTGGAAGGATGAGGTTGAAGCCGGGGTTGCGGATGCCCATGAACCTTCCGAACCGGAAGATGACGCCGTGCTCGTACTGCTGCACTATGCGGATTGCCAGATAGCAGAGCACCAGGATCAAGATGCCAGATAGGGTCCCAGCGAAGATTTCCAAGGCGTAACCTCCTTTCACCAACAGCCCCGGCGGTTTGACCCGACCGGGTCAACCCCGAGGTAAGATCGTGCCCCTCTCCAACGGAGGGGCTGGAATCCTCTCCCGAACCGGGGAGAGGCCGGGGAGATCGGGGGATTTCACAGGGGCGATGATAGGTCAGAGGCCGTTACAGGGCCGTTAACGGGCCAGAGGCAGGTTGTTACAGTCGTGTGACAGTCAGTGGGGGGAGGGCATGAGGTAGCCGATGCCCGGCTTCGTGACGATGTATCGGGGAGCCGAGGGATCCTCCTCGATCTTTCGGCGGAGCCGGCGGATGTAGACGCGGAGGACGTCGGGTTCGTCGGCGTATTCGGCGCCCCAGGCCAGCCGCAACAGCTCCTCCTGCACCAGCACACGGCCGGCGTTGGAAGCCAGGTGGAAGAGTAGCCGATACTCCGTGGGGCTGAGAGAGACTTCGCGGCCTAGTATCGACACCCGATGTTGGGCGAAGTCGACGGTAAGCTCTCCGAGGGCGAACGGAGGCTGCAGGTTTGGCTGCCGCCTCAGGCCGCTGCGGCGGAGCTGGGCCCGTATTCTGGCCAGCAGCTCCTCGGCGTCGAACGGCTTGGTGAGATAGTCGTCGGCGCCAAGGTCCAATCCTCGCACCTTGTCCGTCTGCTGTCGGCGGGCGGTCACCATGATGATGGGCACGGTGGAGAACTCGCGGATCTGGCGACACACTTCGTACCCGTCCAGGTCGGGGAGCATCAGGTCGAGGACGATGAGGTCGGGGTCCTCCGCCTCGGCCCTCTGGACGGCCGAGACGCCGCTGTCCGCGGCGACGACCCTATAGCCCAGGGATTCCAGGTTGGCTCGCAGCAATCGGACGTAGCGCGGCTCGTCATCGACCACCAGGACGGTTTGGCGGGTCATACGATCCCTCTAACCCAACACCCCGGCCCCCTTCCCCGCGAGGGAAGGGGGAGCCGAAGGAGCACGAAGGTTGGTTTCCCCCACCGGTAGGGAGAATCGGACGGCGGTGCCGCTTCCAGGACTGCTCTCCAGCCAGATGTTTCCCCCGTGGGCCTCCACTATTCCCTGGCAGATGTAGAGTCCCAGCCCCACGCCCCTGCGGCTCACGGAGGGGGCGGCCGTGGCGCGATAGAAGCGCTCGAAGACCCTGCTCTGCTCGTCGAGGGGTATACCGATCCCCTGGTCGGCCACGCTCACCACCATCGATCCGAGCTGTACGGCCGCGGACACGGTCACGGTTCCCCCTTCAGGGGAGTACTTCACCGCGTTATCCAGCAGGTTGTGCAGCACCTGCTCGATCCGCCGAGGATCTGCGTCGACCGTGGGGAGCTTTGCCGGCAGCCGTAGGAGAAGCCGATGCTCCGGCGACTTGGACCCCACCCTCTGCACGGCTCGCCGCACCAACGTCGCCAGGGAAATCGGCTGTCTTTCCATGGGGAGGGCTCCGGCCTCGAGGCGGGACACGTCCAGGAGATCGTCGATCAGGGCGCTCAGGGAGTCGCTTTCCTCGCTGATGATCTGCAGGAACTCCCGGCTGGTCTTCTCGTCGAAGTCGGCGTCGGGGCGCAAGAGGGTGGTGGCGTACCCTTTGATGAAACCGAGCGGGCTTTGCAGCTCGTGGGTGATGGTGGAGATGAACATCGACTTCAGCCTGTCCGCCTCCCGCAGAGCCGTGGCCTGCTCCGCCTCTCGCGCCAACCGGGCCCGCTCGATCGCGATGGCCGCCTGGTCTGCCAGGGCCTTCACCAGGGGGAGATCGGCCCGAACGCCCCCGTCCTCGGAGAGGCTGGCCCGAAGGAGCAGGGCGCCGAGGGAGCGATCTTGGGTGAGCAGAGGGACGCAGGTCAGAGGCCTGCGGTCCTGGATGGAGGCTGCTCCCCCCTGCCGCGGCGATGGCCCCTGTTTTGATTGCTCTTTCGGGGGGCGTGGTCCCTTGTCAGCGGTACAGTGGACGGGGCGGCGCGAGTGAAAGGCAATGGAGGCCACCTCCAGGTAGCGGAGGCTCAGGTCGCCCGGTGGATCGCCCTCCCAGGCGCGCAGCACCAACTGCCCGCGGACCGGATCCTGTAGATAGAGATAGGCCGCATCCACCGGCTCCAGCACCTCCGCCACTTTTCGAACCACGGCGCGCATCATCCCATCCAGATCCGCCGACGAGGCGATGGTCTTGGACAGCTCGAAGAGGCAGGATAGCTCCGCCGTTCGTTGCTGGACCCGCAGCTCCAGCTCCCGATGCCAGCGGTCCAGCTCCTCTCGGGACTGCTGGAGACGGATCCGCATTGTCTCGAAGGTGCGGGCGAGCCTGCCTACCTCGTCCTCACCGGCGGTCAGCGGTGGTCCATACAGGTCGCCACCGGCAATGCGCTCCGCCGCCAGGGTGAGGGATCGAACCGGGATGAGGACGCTGCGCAGCACGACGGCGCCGGTGGCCAGGGCCCCCAGGAGCGACAGCAGCCCCAGTACCACCAGACGGGTGGCCAGGTCACGCCCGACGGCCAACGCCTCCGTCTCGTCCTGCTCCACCGAGACGCCCCAGGGCACGTGGGCCAGGGGCGCAAATGCCACGATCTCCCGATAGGGCTCGACGCTGTCCTCGGCCCTATGGGAAACCACCGTGGCGCTCTTCTGCCGGATGAGGGAGAAGAGAAGGTCGTAGTGGCGGCTTCGGTGCAGAACGAAGACGGGTTCGGTGCTGGCCAGTACCGTACCGTTCCCGTCCAGAATCTGGGTGTGCCCGGTGCGGCCGGGTTTGAGGCCGAGGATCAGGCTGGCTAGACTGGCCCGGGCGATGTCCGCGGAGGCACCCAGCACCCCAACGGTCCGTCCGGCCTTGTCGATAACGGGGACCGCCAGGGCCACCTCCGGTTTCCTGGTCACCGGATCCAGGATTGCGCCCGATACCTCAGCCCTTCCCCCCTCCAGGACCCGCTGAATGTGTAGGTAGTCGAAGACGTTGGCACCTTCCAGGGTGGAGGGGGCAGGCTCGGCCATCAGCACGGTCCCGTTTCGGTCGACCAGATACACCTGTTGAGCGAAGACGGGGAGGTGAGCTCGGACCGCCGCCAGGGCGGCCCGCCTCGGCTCGCTGTTGCCCTGGTAGAGATCGGCGATGTCGCCTCGGGCGGCCGACTGAAGGTAGTCCAGGGCTTCCTTGAGCTGGAAGTCGATGTGATCGGCGGTGATCTGAGCCATCATCAGCCGTTCTTGGAACACCGCCTGGGTACTCTCTCGAACGGCTTCGAGGGCGAGGAAACCGAAGAGGCTGAAGCTCACAAACAGCCCTGCCACGACGATGATGGCCACTTTGCGTTGCAGGGTATGGCCGCCGGTGGGAGCACCAGGTTGCATCTTCGGCCCCTCGGTGCGAACGTGAGCGGTCGATACCGCCATCATAGGCCGAATGATTAACCTGGTCAAGCATCAAGATGCTTAGAGAGGGTCGGGTCCACGGTGCCCGAGGAGCCTTCCGAGGTCGTGTTGGCCTAGTACATCGCCACATTGGTTGTGACAGGTGTCATCCTGAGCGATAGCGAAGGATCTCCTCTCGCCACGGGGAGATCCTTCGCTGCGCTCAGCATGACAGTACATATCACCTTCTCTGTGGTCGTGTACTAGTCCAGGGCGGCGAACAGCTCGGTGAAGTAGATGGTTCCGTCGCCCGTGACCGCGGCCCCGATCCCCACCTTGTTGAAGGAGGGATCCAGCTCGTTCTGGGCGTGGGTGGGGCTGTTCATGAAGCCCTGGTGAGCCACCCCGGGGCTGTCGGCGGGCGACGCGTTGTTGCGGGCGGGGTCTCTGCTGGATGGGCGTCAACGTCCGGTGCCAGAGGTGGCGGGTTCGGACGTTAACCCTGGTCGTCAGGGCCAGGATCGCTCCCTCTGTGGTAGGGAACCGAACTGTGATGGATTGTACGAAGTGGGGGTGTGAGTGGCAATAGCCGATTAGTCCTAGTACAATCTCCCCAATATTGACGAAAGTAGCGGGGTACGCTCGTGGAACAGACAAGCAAAGGACGGATACTGACAGGCGATAGGCCTACCGGGAGGCTGCACCTGGGCCATTACGTGGGGACCCTGCGGAATCGGGTGCGGCTCCAGGACGAGTTCGACTGCTTCTTCCTCATCGCCGACTACCACGTGCTCACCACCCGCCAGCAGGATCTCCAAGAGGTAGAGCAGAACATTCGCGACGTGCTGCTGGACAACCTGAGCGTGGGTATCGATCCGGAGAGGAGCACCATCCTCTTGCAGTCGCTGATGCCTCAGACCCCGGAGCTCCACCTCCTCTTCTCCATGCTGGTGTCGGTGCCCAGGCTGCAGAGGGTTCCGACCCTGAAGGACGTCATGCGGGATCTGAAGCTGGAGACGGCCTCCTACGGGCTGCTGGGCTATCCGGTACTCCAGGCCGCAGACATCCTGGTGGTGAAGGGCAATCTGGTGCCGGTGGGAAAGGACCAGGCCTCCCACATCGAAGTGACCCGGGAGGTGGCGCGGCGGTTCAACGAGCTGTACGGACCGGTGTTCCCGGAGCCTGAGGCCTTGATCGGAGAGGTGCCGACTCTGGTGGGGACCGACGGTAAGGCCAAGATGAGCAAGAGTCTGGGGAACGCCATCTACCTGGCCGACGACGCCAAGACGGTGGAGAAGAAGGTGATGGGGATGTACACCGACCCCACTCGCATCCACGCCACCGATCCCGGCCACGTGGCGGGGAACCCGGTCTTCATCTACCACGACGTCTTCAATCCCGACAAGGATGAGATCAACGATCTCAAGAAGCGGTACCGCACCGGGAAGGTCGGCGACGTGGAGGTGAAGAGGAAGCTGGCTCGAGCCCTCAACAACTTCCTGGAGCCGATCCGGGAAAGGCGGACCTACTACGAGCAGCGGCCGGGGCTGGTGGACGAGATTATCCAGGAGGGTAGCAAGCAGGGCCGGGCCATAGCGGCCGAGACGCTGGCCCAGGCCAGGGAGGCCATGGGCATCAACTACTTCCGGAGGTAGGCTCGTCGTCGGGAGCGCGGGCGTCCTGCCCACCGCCAGGCCATGCTGGGAAGCTGAGGAAGTATGGCGCATAGGATATAATGGGTCTAATTGCTCTGGGAGGTTACTGTTGCAGATCACCAGACGGGCGGACTACGCCGTTCGCACCATGATCGAGGTGGCCAAGGCCGAGGAAGGCGCGACGGCCCTTACCCACGAGGTGGCCGCCAGGCAGGAGATTCCGGCCCCCTTCCTGGCGAAGATCGTGCTGGCCCTGAGCCGAGGAGGGCTGCTGCGCTCCTACAGGGGGTCGGGCGGTGGCATCGCCCTGGCGAAGCCGGCGGATCAGATCACGTTGCTGCAGGTGGTGGAGGCGGTGGACGGCCCGATCGCCGTGAGCAGCTGCGTTCTCTGGCCGGAGGACTGCGCCCGGTCCGGCCGTTGTCCCGTGCATGAGATTTGGTGCGAGGCTAGATCGCTGCTTGTGAACCGGCTGAAGAGCACTACTTTGGCCGAACTGGTGGAACGCTCATTGTCTTGACACTGGTTAAGAAAGTGGTTATTATCATATTGTGGTCACCTGTCTCCTGGAGCGACAATCCTCGTGTTAATACAGGAAAGTGAGGTTTTGCGCTTTTTGGACAGCACCATTTTAATACTGCTTAGTAGCCTTGTGACGCTGCTGGTTGGCGCGCTGGTGGGCTACTTCGTCCGGCAGTACTTGGTGGGCGCAGACCTGAAGCTGGCACAGACTAGTGCTGAGAAGCTTTTGGCCGAGGCCAACGCCAAGAAGAACGAACTGCTTCTGGATGCCAAGGACGAGGCTCTCAAGCTCCGGCAGGCTGCGGAGATGGAGCACCGCGAACGGCGGAGCGATCTGCAGCGGCAGGAAAGGCGGATCCAGCAGAAGGACGAGAACCTGGATCGCCGTCTTGAGAGCGTCGAGCGGCGGGAAAAGACCCTGTCCAACAGAGAGAGGGAGTTGGAGACGCTGCGATCCGAGATCGAAGAGGTGAAGGTCCAGCAGTTCCGAGAACTGGAGCGGATCTCCGGTTTGACTCGAGATGTTGCCAGGACCGAGATCCTCAAGGCCGTCGAGGAAGAGGTAAAGATGGATATGGCTCGACGGGTGCGCGACATAGAGGCCCAGGCCAAGGAGGAAGCCGACCGAAAGGCCCGGCAGATCATCACCATGGCCGTTCAGCGGTGCGCGACCGATCTAGTGGCGGAGACCACGGTGTCGGTCGTTCCTCTGCCCAACGACGAGATGAAGGGTCGGATCATCGGGCGGGAGGGCCGCAACATTCGGGCTCTGGAAAGCGCGACCGGGGTTGACCTCATCATCGACGATACGCCGGACGCGGTTACCCTGTCCGGTTTCGATCCGGTTCGTCGCGAGATCGCTCGTCTGGCGCTTACCAAGCTGGTCACGGATGGACGGATCCATCCGGCGAGGATCGAGGAGGTCGTCCACAAGACCAGGCTGGAAGTGGAGACGGCGATTCGCGAGTGGGGCGAGGAGGCGGCGCTGGAGGCTGGAGTGCACGGGCTGCATCCGGAGGTCATCAAGCTGCTGGGCAGGATGAACTACCGGACTAGCTACGGCCAGAACATCCGGCTGCACTCCGTTGAAGTGTCCCATCTGGCCGCGATGCTGGCCGCCGAGATCGGCGCCGACATCAACCTGGCCAAGCGAGCCGGGCTGCTCCACGACCTGGGCAAGGCGGTGGATCACGAATTCGAGGGTCCCCATGCCTTGATCGGGGCGGAGCTGGCCAAGCGGTACGGGGAATCCCCCAAGGTGATTCACGCCGTCGCGGCGCACCATGCCGACGAGACGGAGCCTCAAACCCTGGAGGCGGTCATCGTCCAGGCTTCCGACGCCATTTCGGGCGCGAGGCCTGGGGCCAGGCGGGAGACCCTGGAACACTACATCAAGCGGCTCGAGGCCCTGGAAAACGTGGCCAATTCCTTCGATGGTGTGGAGAAGTCTTTTGCCATCCAGGCCGGACGAGAAGTTCGCATCATCGTCAAGCCCGAAGAGATCGACGATCTGGGTGCCGTGAGGTTGGCTCGCGACATCGTGAAGAGGATCGAGGAGACGTTGCAGTACCCGGGCCAGGTCAAAGTGACCGTGGTGCGGGAAACCAGGGCAGTTGACTACGCCAAGTAAAGAGCCTAGCTTAAAGGCCGGATGCCTCAGGTATCCGGCCTTTTCTGATTTGTCGGGGTATGCAGGTTGCAGAGTGGGGTACGAGGAGGTAGCTTCCCATTGCCTGAACGACGTTCCAAGATCGATCTTCACATGCACACCACGGCCTCCGACGGGGCGCTCACCCCGGCCGAGCTGGTCGGGGAGGCCAAGGGCCAGGGGTTGGAGTGCATCGCGGTCACGGACCACGACTCGACCGACGGCATAGAGGAGGCGGTGGCCGAGGGCGAGAGGCTGGGGGTGCACGTCATCCCCGGCATTGAGATGAGCACCGACATACCCCGGGCGGAGGTTCACATCCTCGGGTACTACCTGCGGTACCATGACGCCGAATTCCAGACAACCCTCCAGCAGCTTCGGGAGGGCCGCCGCGACCGGGCCGAGAAGATGGTCGCCAAGCTGGCGGGCATGGGGGTGATCATCCCCTGGGAGAGGGTCCAGGAAGTGGCCGGCCAGGGCTCCGTGGGTAGGCCCCACATAGCCCAGGTGATGGTGGAGACGGGATACGTGTCCTCCATGGTGGAGGCATTCACCGACTACATCGGCCGCAACGCTCCGGCCTACGTGGAGCGGTACAAGTTGACCCCGGTGGAGGCGGTCGGATTGATTCGCAAGGTCCAGGGGCTGCCGGTGCTGGCTCATCCCGGCGAGGTGCTGACCCTGGATACCCTGCTGCCGGAGCTGATATCGGCCGGACTGGTGGGGCTGGAGTGCTACTACGGGGACTACAGTCCGGAGACGGTGGAGGGGCTGCTGGCCCTGGCCGACGAGCACGGCCTGGTGCCGACCGGGGGGACCGATTTCCACCGAATCGAGGGGTTCGGTCACGGCCCGCACCACCCGGGCGACACCTGGGTGCCGTGGGAGTCGGTGCGGCGGTTGAAGGCGCTGGCGGTTCACCTGCAGGGGGAGCGGAGAGTGGATACCGCGCGGTGATGCAACGGTTGTAGTAACGACTTCAGTCGTTGGAGCCTGTTGTGAGAGAAAAGGACGAACGACTGAAGTCGTTACTACGGGTGGTGCGGCTACGAGGACCTGCGCTCCGTGCGGGCAAGGGCGACGAGGATCACCGCCATCACGGCGACCACGGCGACGAAGGCGTAGATCTTCTGGACGGGGGTGAAGCGGGCAGCGGCAACGCCGAAGACGGCGCACAGCAGGTAGAAGGTCAGGACGATCTGCCTCTGGGATAGACCCGCCCGGTGAAGTCTCTGCGGGAGGTGTGCCTGGTCCCCGCCCTTCATCGGGGAGCGGCCGGCCGCCAGCCTGCGGGTTATCACCCAGGCCACGTCGGCCACCGGGACCCCCAGCACCAGCAGGGCCGTGGCCACCTTCGCCCCGCCCATGATGGACATGGTTGCCAGGGCGTAGCCGATCAGCAACGCCCCCGAGCTACCCATGAAGACGCGCGCCGGATGGAAGTTGTGGGGCAGGAAGCCCAGACAGGCGCCGGCCAGGGCCAGGGGAAGGATGGCGATGTCGTACTGGCCGAAGTCGAAGACGCCCCGGGCGAACAGCACCAGGGCGGCGATGGTGGCCACGCCCCCCGCCAGACCGTCCATAACGTCCACCAGGTTGATGGTGTTGATCATCCCAACGATCCACAGCAGGGTGAAGGGGATCACCAGCCAGACGGGGAGCTGGATGACTCTCCCGAAGGGGGTGGCGATGCTGTCCACCACCACGCCGAAGGCGATCGGGATGGCGGCGATGGCGAACTGCCCCAGCAGTTGGGGCATGGGATCCAGCCTCCGCCTGTCGTCCATGAAAGCCAGGGGTAGGACCGCCACGGCCCCCAGCAGGACCCCCAGCAACCTCCAGCTTTCCTGGGAGGAACGGGGGATCAGGTAGGCCCCGACGAGGGCAGCCGCCAGGAAGCCGAAGAAGATGGCATAGCCGCCGGTGCGGGGGACGATCCTCTTCTGTACCTCGCCCGGGCGGGGCTTATCCTCGATGCCCGACCAATGGCCGAATGCTTTGGCACCAAAGGTGAGCAGGAAGGCCACCACCCAGGCGACGGCGAGGACGATGACCAGGGCTACTTCTCTTGACATAAGCGTGACTGAACCTCATGTGCCATTTGGGGGACGAGGCTCCTGCCGAGCCGATCAGGCTGGTCAGAGCAACAGTGCCAACATAGGGAGGGGCCCTGTGCCCCCTCCGCGTGAGCGAGCGATCGCAGGAACGGGCGGCAGGGCAGGGCGCTCTGCCCTACGTTTCCAAGACAATCGCTCGCTACTGTAGAGATTGGGCCAGATCCAGGGCCTGGCCCCGCAACTTTGCCAGCTGGCCGGCGTAGGCCAGCTCCAGTAAACCGTCGATCAGGCCCGAAACCTCTCCATAGGAAGGGAGGCTGGTCCGAGAGGACACCACCCGGACGATGCCCGGGTATGGGGTCGCCTCGGCCTGTTCGTAGTTGCTGAGCAGGATCTCGTGCATCCTCTCGCCCGGCCGCGCCCCTATGTACTGAATGGGGCACTCGCCACCGTTGGCTGACAGCAGCCGATAGAGGTGGTGGGCCATCTCTCCCAGGTTGATGGCCGGCCCGGTGTCGGGCATGAAGATCACTCCGCTCTTCGGCTCGCAGGCCGTCTGGACCAGCAGTCTCGTGGCCTCGGGCATGGTGATCCAGTAGCGGGTCATCCCGGCATCCGTCAGGGTGAGGGGCTTTCCGGCGGCTATCTGGGCCGACAGCGTCTCGATGACGCTGCCCCGGGTCCCGACGATGTTGACGAACCTCACGATCGAGAGCCCCACGGGGAACTCCCGGTCCGCCGCCTGGACCAGCCTCTCCGCTATCCTCTTGGTGCTCCCGTAGACGCTGGGCGGGTTGACCGCCTTGTCGCTGGATGGGTAGAGGAAGCGGCCAACCCCGAACTCGGCGGAGACCTCGATCAGGGCCCGGGTGCCGGCGAGGTTGACCTCCACCGTCTGGTCCGGGTTCTCCTCTCCTAGCGGCACGTGCTTGTAGGCGGCCAGGTGGAACACCACCTCCGGCCGGTTCTCGCTAAAGATCCTCTCCAGCTTCCGGCGGTCCCGCACGTCGGCCAGGATCCACCGGGCGGGGGCTGCCAGCCGCTGGGCGCTCTCCTGCCGCAGCCGGAAGAGGCTGTGCTCGTGGTGATCGATCAGCAGCAGCGACGCGGGGCGGAGGCCGGCCAGCAGCTGGACCAGGGGTCCACCAACCGATCCGGCGGCACCCGTCACGGCCACGCGGCGGCCGGCGATCAGCTCCTCGGCACCCACCAACCCCATGGGCGGCGAGGGGCGGCCCAGCAGCTCCTCCTGGGAGAAGCGCGACAGAGGATCGGTCATCGGCTGGCCTCCCGGAAGAGGGCGCAGCAGGGGGGTATCTCCGGCACCCTGTCCAGGGCCGCCTTCAGTCTACGCTGGGCCTCCCGCATCCAGACGGCCCGGTCGGGGTCGGGCTCTATGGTCTCCGTGACCAGGTACCGGACCGAGCGAGCCAGCCGGACGGCGAGGGCGTCCAGGTCCAGGTCGCCGTCGCCGTAGGGCAGTCCCTCCTCCAGCAGCCCTCGGGCGTTGGAGACGTGGACCTCGAAGAGGTAGGGCTCGACGGCCTTCAGGTAGTCCTCCATCTCGTGGCTATCGTCGAGGCTGGAGAGGTAGGCCACCAGCGGGGCCAGCTCCGGATCCACGCCGGCTGGGTCCATCCCCAGTCCATTCAGAAACAGCCCGGCGTGGGAGAGATCCACGGTGGCCCCGAGGCCGGGGAATCTGGTCGCAAAGTAGACCAGGTCCTGGGCGCTCATGCCTACGGGGGTGACCATGCAGGCGCCCTGTCGCTGCCGGGCCACAGGAGGGATGTTCTCCAGGAGCGGGACCAGCCCCCGCTCCTGGGCCAACCGGACGTAGTGGCCCACAAGGGGCAGGCTGGCCTCCAGCTTGGACCGCCGCAGCGCGTCGCTGAGGGGGGCGTCCAGCTTCATGGGGGTGATGGCGTGGATCAGCACCGCCTCGGCCCCGATGCCCTGGGCGAGGCAGGCTATGCGCCGCAGGCACTCGCGATTGGCCTCGCCGTTCACGCTGAGGTCGAAGAAGGATCCGTCCAGCGAGCGGAGGGGTCCCTCCACCACGTAGGCGAATTGGGGGTGGGGCCGGAGATCCATCAGCCGGCGGGCCAACCGATCCAGCTCGCCCGGGTCCTTCAGATCCTCGGCATCCAGATAGAGCTCCAGGCCGTCGGGGAGCGGCTCCGCCAACCGATCGGCCAGCTGGGCCTCCGTGGGGCGGCCCTTCAACAGCAGCTTAGCCATGGGCGCGGTACCAGGCAACGTATCTTTCTAACCCTTCTTTGAGATCGACTTGAGGCGAGTATCCCAGCTCGCCGCGAGCCCTGGAGATGTCGGCCACCAGGTAGCCGAAGCCGGCGGAGCTTTCCACCCGGATCCGAGAGCGCGAGTGGGTGACCCGGCAGGACATCTCGGCCAGCTCCTCCATGGACGTACCGACCCCCGTGGCCACATTGTAACAACTCCCGGCGGGTGCCGGCTTCTCCAGGGCGAGCAGGATCCCCTGGACCACGTCGGAGACGTAGGTGAGGTCGCGGCTCTGGTTGGTGTGAGCCACCAGCGGCTCGCCCCTCAGCGCCTTCCCGACGAAGATCCCCGCCACCCCGCTGGCTCCGCCCGAGATCACCAGTCCCGGGCCGTAGACGGAGAAGAAGCGGAGGGTGACGGTGTGGACCCCGTAGAGGCGAGCGTACATCTCCATCCACCGCTCGCCGCACAGCTTGCTATATCCGTAGGGGTCCTGGGGCTCTATCAGCCCGTCCTCGGGGATCGGCTCCCGAACGGGACGGTAGATCCGCTGCGAAGAGGCGAAAACGATCCTGCCCCCGCCCAGACGGGCGCCCTCCAGCATCGTCAGGGTACCCAGGGCGTTGATCCGGTTGTACAGGAGCGGGTCCTGGTAGGAGGCGGAGGCGTTGGAGAGGGCTGCCAGGTGGACGATGGCGTCGACCCTGGAGGCCAGATGGAGGGCCTGGTCGCCGTCCACCTCCAGGCCGTGGTGCTCCACGCCGGGCAGACCGCTGGGACGCCTGGACAGGGTGATGGCCTGGTGCCCACGGTCCAGCAGGGCCTTCACCAGGTGGGTGCCGATGAAGCCGGTGCCTCCAGTGACCAGGACCTTCATTGATGGTCACCTCCCTCTCCCTCTGGCACGTTCACGGGGTGAGGGCTGTGGGTGGGGTGCAGGGCAGGGCCCTGTGCCCTGCCGCCGGGGCCCGCATCACGAACGCCGGGCGGCGGGGGACAGGCCCCCGCCCTACGTTCACCGGGGTCGGGACCGGCCACGAAGTGGTCCAGGACCTGCCCGAGCCCCTCATCCAGGGATATCTTCGGCGCGAACCCGTCCTTGGCCAGGGTCGAAGCGAAGGAGCACTCCGCGGTGGATGGTCGCTGCTCCGGCAGGCTCAGCTGGACCTCCAGACCCCGCCGGGCGGCCAGCCGCTGCACCAGGATCGCCACCTGGGCGACCGAGGCCGTTTCCCCCACCAGGTTCACCGGGGTGTAGCCCTCTCGCTGCCATCGCGCCAGGGCCATCAGTCCCCGGCAGGCGTCGTCCACGTGGATCATGCTGGTGGGGTGAAAGGCCGTGGCATCCACCCGCAGCGGCTCGCCCAGGGCGGCCTGCCGGCAGAACTTGTTGGGGGCCGTCATGAAGCGAGGGTCGGTCTTCATCACCGGGCTGACGCCGTAGACCAGCGCCAGGCGGGCGGAGACACAGCGGAGTCCACGGGTGTGGGCGAACATCTCCATAAGCTTCTCGACGTAGGCCTTGGAGAGGTGGGCGATGTCCAGGATCGGGCCGTAGGGGGTCGATTCCTCGATCTTACCCACCACCCGCCGGCCGTACACTTGGATGGATCCGCCGAAGATGAAGGTGGAGACGCCGGCCTCGCAGGCCCGCTCCAGCACCACCCGGGGGCCGATCAGATTGCTCTCCTCGGAGTAGCGGATCGGCGCGGCCGAGGGGTGGGCGCTGGCCTGCGCGGCAAGGTGGTAGACGGTGTCGATGGGAACGCCGGAGGCGAAAGTCTTCCGGACCGCTGCCTCCTCGGCCACGTCCCCCTCCCTGAAGAGGAAGCCGGGGCGCTCGGCCAGGCGATGGAGGACCGAGGGATCGGTGGAGAAGAGGTTGTCCATCCCGACGACGTTCTCACCAGCGTCGAGGAGCATCTCGACCAACCGTGCGCCGATGTACCCGATGCCTGTGACGAGGGAAGCCAATCCATCGCTCCTGTGCCCGATGAGGGCAGGCGAGAATGATAGCATTACGGCAGCGCGCCGAACAACTTTGGAGCGGCTGACTTGGAGTGCTGCGGCTTGCCGCAGCACTCCAAATGGCTGCTATAATGTCGCCGCCTGTCTCGCCCCTGCCTTCACTTCTTCCTTATGGGGTCATCGCCGATATGCGCTCCTACTACATCCTGGGGATGCGGGTGGACGACGTCACCTTCCCCGAAGCCCTCGAGCTGATAGAAGGCTACATCCGGTCGGGAGGATGCCACCGGGTGGTGACGCCGAATCCGGAGTTTGCCATGTCCGCCCGCCGGGACGCGGAGTTCCGGGAGGTGGTGAACGGGTCCTCCATGGCGATCCCGGATGGGATCGGGCTGATGCTGGCGGCGCGGCTGGCTGGGCGCCGGTTCCGGGAGCACGTCCGGGGGACCGATCTGGTGCACCGAACGGCGGCCCTCTGCGCACGAAAGGGGTATCGAATGTTCCTGCTGGGTGCCGCGCCGGGGGTGGCCGAGGCCGCGGCGGCCCGCCTGGTGGCCGACAACCCGGGGCTGCAGATCGCCGGAACCTACGACGGGGCCCACCGGCCCGAGCACGACGCGGAGACCCGGGCCGCGATAGGGCGGGCGGGTAGGGTAGACGTGATCCTGGTGGCCTACGGTGCGCCCAATCAGGAGAAGTGGCTGGCTCGCAACCAGGCGAAGCTGGGCATCCCCTGCGGCGTCGGGGTGGGGGGAGTGTTCAACTTCCTGTCCGGGCGCAGCAGGCGGGCTCCCCTCTGGATCCGGCGGCTGGAGTTGGAGTGGCTCTACCGGTTGGCCACGGAGCCGTGGCGGTGGCGACGGCAGCTGTCACTTCCGGCCTTTGGGGCGGCGGTAGTGTGGGAGATGATGATGGGCCGGCGGCCGGTCGTGGATGTCCGCGGCCCAGAGGTCTGAGGAGCGCCGACCGTGGTCACATGGCGCCGGGTCTCGTGCCCGGCGGATCCGGGTGGGGTCCGCGACGTCGGGGACAAGCTCCGACGCCGCAGGGCTATTCGCATCTCAGGGTGCCGGCTGCTCGATCTCCTCTTCGATCAGCGAGGCGATGATCTCGGCCGGGCGGACGGAGGCGTCGAAGCCGAAAGAGGGCGCGTACAGCCAGGCGTTCCGAGGGTTGTTCACCCGGCCCACCACTCGGGGGATGCCGAACTCCCGCTTGCCCAGCAGCCCGATGACCAGGTTGTCCTCGTCGTCCCCCGTGGCAGCCGCCAGCGCCTGCATGTCCTTGGCCCCGGCCTCCCTCAGCACCGTTGGGTCGTTGCCGTCCCCCTGGATCACTCGCACCCGGCTCTTGGCAAGCTGGAGAGTGAGCTCCTGGACCCGCTCGGGCCGCTTCTCGATCATTACCACCTGATGTCCCTTGGCGGCCAGATCCTCGGCCAAATAGGCGCCTATCCTCCCGCCACCCACCACAAGTACCTGCATATCGACCTCCCGACGCCCGTCAGCGCGTATGCCACACGCCCCTACCCGCCATGTGCCGCTCCCTCAAGGGTGGATGATCTCCTCCAGCTTGGTGAGGGAACCGGCCTCCACGGCCACGTACACCAGGTCCGCTTCGGCCAGTTGGGTGCCGGCCGTGGGAATAAAGGCCCGGCCGCCCCGCACGATGGAGACCACGTTGAAGCGGGAGGGGCTGATCATCTGGCCCGCCGTGTAGCCGGCCAGCCGCGGCGGAACCCGGAACTGTATCAGCTCCACCTCGCCGCTGCCGAAGGTGAAGCTGCTGCCGAGGTCCGGGGTGACCAGCATCTCTCGGATCTCGTTGGCCCCCCAGATGGTCGGCGAGATGGTGGGGATCCCGAGGCGACGGTAGATCTCGGCCCGCTGAGGGTCCGCGATGCGGGCGACGATCTTCGGCACCCGAAAGACGTTGCGGGCGATCATGGCCGCGACGATGTTGGTGTTGTCGCCGCTGGTCACCGAGGCAAAGCCGTCCGCCCGCTCGATGCCCGCCTGGATCAGGATATCCCGATCGAAGCCTATCCCTTCGATGGTCTTCCCTCGGAAGGCCTTGCCCAACCGAAGGAAGGCGTAGGGATTGTTGTCGATCACGGCTACCTCGTGTTCGTGAACCGACAGGTCGGTGGCCAGGTCGGCTCCGACGCGCCCGCATCCCACTATCACCACTCTCACGTCACGCCTCCCTCCGTCGAGCCCGGCGCCGGGCTACCAGTTTTCGAAGCTCGTCGGCGCCGAAGATCAAAGGTGGCCAGATCAGCAGGAACAGCCCCTCCAACCCCAGCGGCGCCGTGTTGAAGACCGGCTGGAGAGGGGGCAGGTACACCACTATAACAAAGATGGCTATCGCCACCAGGACACCGACGTTCATCAGCCGGTTGGAGAAGAGCCCGATGCTGAACACCGAGACCCGGCTGGTTCGGGCGGTGAAGGCGTTGCCTATTTGCGCGGCCACGATGCCGCCGTAGGTCATGGTGGTGGCCGTGGCGTAGATCCGGCCGGAATCGGGCAGCGGCTGTCCCGGGACCCAGCCGTTGAACCAGTAGACGAAGAAGTAGCTGGCCATACCAGCTATGGCAGCGATGCTCCCCAGGAAGAGGTAGCCCCTGCCCAGGACGAAGCGACCCAGGATCGGTTTTCGCTGCTCCGAGGGGGGACGCTCCATGACTCCCGGCTCTGGCAGCTCGGTTCCCAGGGCGAGGGCAGGCACCTGCTCGACGCCCAGGTCGATGGTGAGGAGCTGCAGCACCGTCAGGGGAAGGGGGATGCCGGCGACCACGTACAGCACGTAGGGAACCAACTCGGCGAAGTTGGCCGTTATGAAGTAGGAGAGGAACTTCTTGATGTTGTCGTAGACGGCACGGCCCTGCTCGATGGCAGCCACGATGGTGGCGAAGTTGTCGTCGGTGAGGATCAGCTCGGCCGCCTCCTTGGCCACGTCGGTGCCGGCGATCCCCATGGCCACCCCTATGTCGGCTCGCTTCAGTGCCGGCGCGTCGTTCACCCCGTCCCCGGTCACGGCCACGATCTCGCCCAGCTCCTTGAAGGCTCCCACGATCTGCATCTTCTGCTCCGGCGCCACCCGGGCGAAGATCACCTCTCCTCGCTGCAGGGCGAAGCGCAGATCGGAGTCCGACATCTGGGCCAGCTCGGCGCCGGTGATGATGCGGGGCTTCTCCGACTCCACCATCCCGATCTTCCTGGCGATGGACTCGGCCGTCAGGCCGTAGTCTCCGGTCACCATCACCAGCCGTATCCCCGCGGTGTGGGCCAGCCTGACCGCGTCGGCTACCTGGGGCCGCGGCGGGTCCATCATGGCGATCAGCCCCAGCAGGGTGAGATCCATCTCGACGGTCTCCGCTGCCCAATCCTCCCGCCGGAGGGTGATCTCCCGACGGGCCACCCCCAGCACCCGCAGACCCTCCCGCGCGTAACGGTCGTTCTCCTCGGCCACACGCGCCGCCAGCTCCGGGGTGAGATCCACCACCTGGTCCCCCATCAGGATCTGAGTGCACTTCTCCAGCACCTCCCGGGGCGCCCCCTTGACGTAGGCCACCACCCGGTTTGCCTCCTGGTTGAGGGTGCTCATCCGCCGGCGGGATGACTCGAAGGGGATCTCGAAGACCCGCGGCGATCGGAAGGATTCCTCCTGGTAGTCTATCCCCGCCTTCTCTCCTGCGACCAGCAGGGCGGCCTCGGTGGGATCCCCCAGCACCGACCAGGAGGGCCGCTCATCGGAGGGGGGGACCACCCGGGCGTTGTTGGCCAGCACGGCCGCGTGGAGCAGCGCCGCCAGCGGCATCGAGCCGGCGGCGGAGACGGCCCCCTCGGGCCCTACTATCTCGCCTTTGGGCTCGTATCCCACGCCGGTGACCTCGTAGGAGGTCCCCGACGTCCAGATCCGCCGCACCGTCATCTCGTTCTGGGTCAGGGTTCCCGTCTTATCGGTGCATATGACCGTGGTGGAGCCCAGGGTCTCCACCGAGGAGAGCTTCTTCACCAGCGCGTTCTGCTGCACCATCCGCTGGGTCGCCACGGCCAGGGAGAGGGTGAGGGTGGGGAGCAGACCCTCCGGCACGTTGGCCGTCAGCACGCCCACGGCGAAGAGGAGGACGTTCCCCAACGGCAAGCGGACGACGAGGAAGCCGAGGACGAAGAAGATGACGCCCTCCACGATGGCGAGTCCGGCGATTATCTGGACCGTTCGCGCCAACTGCTTCTGAAGCGGGCTGGCACCCGCGCTCACCGTCTGGGTGAGACCGGCGATCTTGCCGAACTCGGTCGTCATGCCGGTGGCGTACACCACGGCCTTGCCCGTGCCCGTAGCGGTGGCCGTACCCGCGAAGATCAGGTTGGGGACCTCCACCAGGGAGGCTCCGGGCTCTGGCAGGGGATCGGCGGTCTTGGGCACCGGCATCGACTCGCCGGTCAGGGTGGCGTTGTCGGTAGCTAACTGGAAAGCCTCCACCAGGCGAGCATCCGCCGAGATGGCGTCGCCCTCGGACAGCAGCACTACGTCGCCGGGCACCAGCTCTCGCGCCTCGATGACTCTCTCCTGACCCTCCCGCACGACCCTGGCGCGCCGCGGGAGCAGTCGCCGCAGCGCCTCCACGGCCTGCTCGGCCTTGTACTCCTGCCAGAAGGCGAAGATGGCGTTGATGATGATGACCGCCGCGATGGCCACGGCGACGATGATGCTTCCCGCCACCACGGAGAGGGCGGCGGCGATCCAGAGCAGTATCGCGAAGAAGTTGGTCAGGTTGCCCAGGAAGACCCGCCACCGGGGCGTCTTGCGGGTCTCCTTCAGCTCGTTAGGACCGTAGCGGGCCAGCCGCTCCGCCGCCTCCTGCTCGCTGAGCCCCTCGGGCGAGCTCTCCAGCCGCCGGTACACCTCCTCCGGCCGAAGGGCATAGAGGGGGGGTTCTTCTGGCTGCTCTTGCGGGGGTGGAGGTTGTGCTGCCGGCGCTGGTTGCATACGGTTTCCGATAGTCGGTTGTGTGTTGCCGGGAGCGGGGGCGTCTCGCCCGCACCCGGCCGGAGGCAGGCAAAGGACGGAGGACGACACGCCCCCGCTCCCAGCTTCCTGTCCCTGTCCGCCGGTCCGTGGCGTCGATCGCGTAGGGCGGGGTCTTGTGCCCCGCCGCCCGGCGGGCGATGGCAGGGACGGGCGGCAGGGCAGAGCGCCCTGCCCTACGTTTCCATGATCATGCGGCTTGCTCCACCGCCGGACCCCCGGAGGGGTCCGCTCCGACTTCCTCCTCGCCCTCGGCCTCGCCGACCGCAGCGCTGTCCGCCGGGGCTTCGGCTACCTCGACGGCGGCTACCGCCGTCTCCGCCGCGGACTCAGCCCCCTTCTCTCCATCCCGGGGGGCTACCGGCAGCGAGATCGGGGCGGAGGCAGGTCGCTGCGCCCTGAAGCGCTCCGCCGAGGCGACTATCTCCGTGATCTCGTCCTCGTCCAGCTCGTCCTTCGCCAGCAGCCCCTCGGCGATGCCGGCCACGGCCTCCTTGTTGCTTTCCAGCAGCAGCTTTACCTTCTTGTACTGCTCCTTCAGCATCTTGTCGATCTCACGCTTCATGACCGGATCCGGAACCCCCTCGCCGAAGGCCCGGACGGAGTAGAGGCTGCCGTTCATGCCGAACCATCCGATGGCGGCGGCGGCCATGCGGGTCGCCTGCTCCAGGTCGGAGGTCACGCCGGTCAGGGCGGTGTTCAGGAAGATCTCCTCGGCTGCCCTGCTGGCGAGGCTGGACTGGATGTCCGCCAGCAACTCCTCGCGAGTGTGGGTGTACATCTCCTCCAGCGGCTTGGTGGCCGAGAGGCCCAACGCCTGGCCGTGGCGGATGATGGTGACCTTGGTCATCCGCTGTCTGGGGAGCAGCTTCAGCTGGGCGAAGCAGTGGCCCGCCTCGTGGTAGGCGATCCTCCTGCGCTCCTCCTCGGACATGTTCTTGATG
>DAHVXI010000063.1:0-20324 GCA_027356795.1 Chloroflexota bacterium
TAGGGCGGGGTCTTGTGCCCCGCCGCTCACGGCTCGTGGTTGCCGGGCGGCGGGGGATAAACCCCCGCCCTACATCGGCCTAACCCACGGGAAGCCATTTTCATTCTTGATGGTGCCCCACCAGGGGCATCATGACTCCAAATCACGAGGGGGGGCGGGTTCGAAACCCGCCCCCCCTGCTTTGTGCCGTTGCGCCTGCTGCCTGGCTACATCTCCGTGAGGGTGAGGCTACTGTTGGGGCAGACGCTGACGCAGCTCTCGCAGCCGAGGCAGTCGTCCACGGAGCCCACGATCGCGGCCTTCCCGTCCTCCAGGTCGAACATCTCCACCGGGCAGGTGCTCACGCACTCCCCATCGCCCTCGCACTTATCCTCGTCGATAGTGATGATGTACATGCTGGCGCCTTACTTCCTTTGCCTCTTTTTGTTCGGTCTCACACGCAGCCAGTGGGCTTCGGCAGACCCGCCAGCTTGCAGGCCCCTTTCGCAGGACCGGAAGGGAAGAGCTGGTAGATGTATTTTAGATCGTAACCGGTGTCCTTGCATAGCTTCCTGATCATGGGTGCTATGCCGTACTGCTGGTAGTAGCTGTGCAGGTAGTTGATCACCTTCCAGTGATCCTCGGTGAGCTCCTTGATCTCCTCGGTGTCGGCGAAGCAGGTGGCCACCTCCTCGTTCCAGATGGTCGGATCCTCCAGAAACCCATCCTCGTCGACGTCGAAGTTCTTGCCCCTCAAAGTGATTACCGGCATCTTCCACCTCCTTATGTTGGATCCGAACGGTTCAGTTCTCCTCCGAGCACCCGAGTCAACCACAGGTCAAGCCGGTCGGTCCCGGCCGGTCCCGCACGACGTGCCTCTAAGCTGCGACCTCCTCCTTCACCCCTATGGCGATCTTGTACAGCAGTGTCAGCATCAACGCCGCGGCAGCGTAGACGGCAGAAGCGATCACCAACTCCGGTATCGTCGGCAGGTACTCGGTGATCTCTCCCAGTGGCGAAGGAATGAACCCCCCGACCACCAGGCAGAGTCCCTTGTCCATCCACATGGATACGAAGACGGCTGCGCAGGCGACCAGCAGGCTCTTCTCGTTCCGGCGAGTGCCGGGGTTCAGCAGCAGAAGGATGGCAGCCACGGAGAGCAGGGTGGAAACCCAGATGAAGGGAGCCAACCCGCCCCGCCCGTCCAGCCCGAAGTAGAGGTAACGGAAGGGCTCCAGGTGGCTTCCGACGTTGCCGAATACCACGGTGAAGAGCTCCACCAGCACCAGGAACAGGTTGGTGATGGTCGCGTAGGTGACTATCAGGGCCAGCTTCTGGATCGCCCTGCTGCCCGGGTCGAAACCGGCGTACTTCTTCGTCGCCACCGCCAGGATGATCAGCAGCGCCGGCCCCGAGGCGAATGCGGAGGCCAGGAAGCGAGGGGTCAGGATGGCCGAGTTCCACAGCGGCCTCGCCGGCAGCCCGCTGTATACGAAAGAGGTGAGGGTGTGGATGCTGATGGCCCAGGGGATCGAGATCAGGACAAGCAGCTTCACCCAGCCGGGCACCGCCACGCCGTGGCGCTCCGCGTCCAGGGTGAACCAGGCCGTCACCAGGTTGATCAGCAGGTATCCAGGCAAGATGACTGTGTTCCAGAAGAAGGGGGAGCTGGGGGTCGCGTAGAGCAGTATGTTGAAGGCCCGTCCGGGCTGTCCCAGGTCCGCCATGATGAACAGCAAGGTCGTGGTCACCGCGGCTACCGCCAGGAACTCCCCCAGGGCGGTGACCCTGCCGAACTCCTTCTGGTCGTGCAGGTAGTAGGGCAGGACCACCATGACGGCCGAAGCCGCCACGCCGACCATGAAGGTGTAGTTGGCGATGAAGAAGCCCCACGGAACGTCTCTGCTCAAGCCCGAAGCCTCGGCCCCCGTCAGAGCCTGCCAGAGATAGAAGGCCAGCCCCGCTCCCATCACGACCAGCAGGAACAGCAGCCATCCCCAGTAGGTCCGGCTTCCCTTTAGCGCTTTCTCCAGCATCTCTACCTCTGTTGATAAGAGACGTAGGGAGGGGCCCTGTGCCCCTCCGCCCGGCGAGCGATGGCGGAGACGGACGGCAGGGCAGAGCGCCCTGCCCTACGCTATTTCCCCTCAGACTATGTAGTATACCTGCGGCCTGGTGCCCAGCTCCGGCTTCCGCACCAGGGTGTAGCGGGACTCGACGATCTTCCGGAGCTGTGAATTGGGATCGTTCAGGTCGCCGAACAGCAGCGCCTGCTGCTTGCAGGCCTCCACGCAGGCGGGGACCCCACCCTTGTCGATCCTCTCCGCGCAGAGGGTGCACTTCTCCACGACCCCTCGGGTTCGGGTTGGAAAGTCGGCGTTGACCTTGTCCATGTCCAGGCCGGCACGCGGGTCGACGAAATTGAAGCTTCGGGCCCCATAGGGACAGGCGACCATGCAGTACCGGCAACCGATGCAGCGATGGAAATCCATCATCACGATCCCGTCGGGCCGCTGCCAGGTGGCCCTGGTGGGGCAAACCCTGACGCAGGCCGGGTTCTCGCAGTGATTGCACAGCAGCGGCGTCGGTCTATTGCCAAGGCCGGCGGACACCAACCGCGGGTCCTGCTCCGGAAAGACCCTCCCGTACGGCTCGAGCCACACCCACTTGATCGCCTTCTTCTCATCCTCGAACCGGGGGACGTTGTGGGTCTGGTCGCAAGCCCCTATGCAGTCGGTGCAGCCGGGGTTCGCCCAGCACTTCGGCAGGTCCACCACCATCGCCCACCGGCGTGCCGCACCGGCTCCCTGGGCCAGGATCTCCGGCGACGCCTCCACCAGACCGCGCCCCAACAGCGCCTCTATGCCCGGCTTCAGGCCCAGCCCCAGAGCGGCGACCCCCGCGATCCTCAGGAACTGTCTTCTATCGGTTCTCATGCCTTGCTCTCCTTGGGAGCGGTGTGGCAGTTCCAGCAGTTGGGCTGCACGTGGGCGTAGTCGTGGCAGCGGTCGCAGAACTCCGCCTTGTTGGAGTGGCATTTCAGGCAGCTGCCCGTGAGGCTCTTCTCGTAGCTCTTGCCGTCGGTGGCCACGTAAGTCCTATCCCCATTGCGGACCACCTCCTCCCGCCATTGGATCAGCAGCTGCATATGGTTGGCCTTCATGAACTCCGTCGACTCGACGCATTGCTTCTCCTGGGTGGGCTTCACTATGTCCGGCCTGGCGGCGGCTTGCCCGGTGCCCGCGTTGTACCAGAAGGGCGCAAAGAGGATCCCCAGGAAGAGGATCAGACCGGGAACGATCTTGCTGCCGTCATGCATCGGCTTCGACCTCCCGCGTCTGGTTTGGCAGGGGCTCGAAGCGCAGGTCCACGGTTCTCTCCTTCTCCCCCTTCATCACCAACGCGTTCCCCAGCAGCTCGTGAACGCCGGCCACCTCGACACCTGGGACCCAATACTCCATCAAGGTGGGCAGGGTCGCCTTGTCGATGGCGCACATGCAGGCCAGCAGGTTCACGCCGTGCTTATCGTGGACGTAGCTCACGGCGTTGGCCCTGGGGAGCCCTCCCCTCAAACGCATCTCCAGGTTCTCCTCGGTGCCCAGGCCGGATCCGCTGCCGCAGCAGAAGCTCTTCTCCCGGATGGTGTTCTCGGGCATCTCGTAGAAGTGGTTGCAGCAGCTCTTCAGGATGTAGCGCGGCTCCTCGAACAGCCCCATGCTGCGGGCGATGTTGCAGGAGTCGTGATAGGTCACCCGCCAGCGGTCGTTGCGCTTGGGATCCAGCTTCAGCTTGCCGTTCTTCAGCAGGTCCGCCGTGAACTCCGAGATGTGCACCATCTTGGTGCTCTTGGCGTTCTCGAACCTGGTGCCGGTGATGGGAGAGACCGGCTCCTCCAGGAAGTCGGCCGGGCCGTTGTGGGTGTCCATGTACTGGTGGAGCACCCGCCACATGTGGCCGCACTCCCCGCCCAGGATCCACTTCACCTTCAGCCGCCGGGCCTCGGAGTAGATCTTGGCGTTCAGCCGCTTCATCATCTCGTGGGAGGTGAACAGACCGAAGTTGCCGCCCTCGGAGGCGAAGGCGCTGAAGGTGTAATCCAGCCCGATCTCGTGGAGGATCGCCAGATAGCCCAGGAAGGTGTAGTAGTGGGGGCTGCCGAAGTAGTCGGCCGAGGGCACCACCAGCAGCACCTCGGCACCCTTCTTGTTGATGGGCGTCTCCACCTTCACCCCGGTGATGTCCTCCAGGTCGCCGGCGGCGAACTCGATGTTGTCCTTGAAGGTGTGGGGCTGAACCCCCAGGTGGTTGCCGGTCCGGTAGCAGTTGGCCGCCGGCTCCAGGATCCAGTTGATGTTCACCCCCAGCAGGTTCAGCAGCTCCCGGCCCATCATGGTGATCTCGGCCGTGTCGATGCCGTAGGGGCAGAAGACGGAACAGCGACGGCATTCCGTGCACTGATAGAAGTAGTAGAACCACTCCTTGACTACGTCTTCCGTCAGATCTCGTGCCCCGGCGAACCTGCCGAGCAGCTTGCCGGAGGTGGTGAAGTACCGGCGGTACACCGACCTCATCAGCTCGGCCCGAAGGACGGGCATGTTCTTGGGATCGCCGGAGCCGGCGAAGTAGTGACACTTGTCGGCGCAGGCCCCACACCGGACGCAGATGTCCATGTAGAGCTGGAAGGAGCGGTACTTGCCGAGCCGCTCTTTCATCCCCTCCAGCAGGATCTCCTTCCAGTTCTCCGGCAGCTTCCAATCCCGCTCGTAGGGCTGCCACTTCCTGGGATTGGGCATGCCCAGGTACGCCAGCATCTCCCCCTTGGCGCCGTAGCAGTAGCTCCCCCTCCTCGCCTCGAAGTCGACGCGGGGATCCATCCAATCCCGCTCGGGGGGATTGTGCCCTGTCTCCATCAACTGCTCGGGTGTCGGTTTCTTCTCCGGCATCTCTACCCTCTACGCGACGATCTCTGGCTACTGTGCCGGCTCGGGATCCAGGGGGATGCCCGCAGCTTCCAGCTTATCCCTGTACTCCTCCTGCCACTCATCGAAGGTGTGGACGGGAACAGGGTAGTTCCAGGGGTTCACGTGCCTGCGCCTGCGGCTGTCGTTGGCCAGGTTCCTGGTGGGGCTCAGCAGGATGCCCCCCAGGTGCATCAGCTTGCTGAAGGGGAAGTAGGCGAAGAGGCTGCTCACCAGGAACAGATGCACGAAGAAAAGGGGCGAGACGGTGTCCGGGACCACGGGGCGTAGGGTCACCAACCCCAGGGCCAGCTCCTTCACCGCCTCCACGTCCGTGCGGAAGAAATGCCGCATCAGCCCCCCCGACAGCCCGATGCCCAGGATCAGGAACAGCGGGAAGTAGTCGGAAGGCAGCGATATGTAGCGGATCTGCGGGATCGTCAGCCGCCTGAAGAGCAGGTAGGCCGGACCCAGCAGGAAGGCCGCCGTCGTCAGGTACAGCACCGGCTCGCCCACCTGGAAGAAGCCATCCAGGGACTGGAGAAGGGTGACGAAGTATGGCACCGGCTCGGTGAAGAACCTGGAGTGCCGGAGGATCACCACCAGCAGCGACCAGTGAAAGGCCATGGCCGCAACCCAGAGGATCTTGTGATCCCTGTAGAGAAGCCTCTTCCCCTGGATCTCCAGAGAGCTGTTCCTGAAGAGGGAGCGGAAGAAGAGAACCTCCATCGCCAGCCGGCCCGCAACGCCCAGGTTGTCGTAGGGGCTCTCGAGATTGTTGGCCTTCACCCAGGGCAGCGACTTCTGCTGGCCGCAGGTGGTGGGTATGTGGTAGGGCACCGGGGATTTCGCCCACCTGAAGACCCGATGGACGAAGCCCGCCGCGAAAAGGGCAAAGGCGACGTAGGGAATGACGATCCCGAAGAGTGCTCGCAAGCCGCCGGCCCCGCCGCCCAGGAAGGCCACCGCGGCGAGAGCCAACACCACCAACAGAGGAACGAGAGTCTTCATCCAGCGCTGCCTCGCATCACGTCGGATGAACCGTGGTCCGGCCCTTCCAGACCCCGATCCACCCTCCCGTAGATCCGGTTCATCCTCTCCAGGAGCCTCTCCGACCTCTCCCGCAGCTCCCTGGTTCGGATCTGGTGGATCTTCTCGCGACGCTGCACGTACAGGTCGAAGGCCAGAAGGGCCACCCTATCTATCCGGGACTCGAGCTCCAGCAGTTCCTCGTGGAGCTGCGGGCCGCCGGCCGCGCCTTTCAGCTGCTCCCTGAGGGCATTCTTCAGCTGAAAGGCGAAGCCAACCGCCTGGGAGGGCGAGAAATCCTGAACCGCCCGTATCTTGACGACGTTGTCCAGGGAGTCCGAGAGACGCGAGGCATCCATGCTCCCCAGAAGCTCCTGGTAGAGGATCTCGATCTCCCGGGAGAGGGTGTAGCCCACCGGGTTGAGAAACCGATCCCCCTCTCGCTCCAGGAACCCCGAGCTATCGGGCGGATAGCTCTCCACTATCAGCTGGAGCCACCGCTTCAGGATGGTGGCCCTGTGCTGTTCCAATAGCTCCGACAGCATGGTCCTCTCTCTATCCAGAACGGCCTTCAGTTCGGAAGGTAGGGCAGGGCGCCCTGCCCTGCCTCCGGCCGTACGGTGGCCGGCCCGGCGTAGGGCGGGGTCTTGTGCCCCGCCGCCCGGACAACCACGACCGCCGGGCGGCGGGGGATAAACCCCCGCCCTACATCGTCGAAGCCATCGCCCGATATGACTCCATGATTCGACTGCATCCAGGCAGGGTTGTCACTCCTTGCCCTTGACCTTCACGTAGGAGGTGCCGATGTACAGGTACTCGATCTTGTCCGCTTTGGCCAGCTCGGCGACCGCCTTATCCACCTCGGGCTTCGGCTCCTTCAAGGCCGTGGCGATGTCCCGGTTCTTCGCCTTGTCCACCGTGGACAGGTAGGCCAGCACCTTCGCCTGTAGATCCTCGCTCACCCTTCTCCTCCTTCCCTGTAGAGACGCGACATGTCGCGTCTCTACCAGATCTCCTCTTCCTACCACTTGAAGGCTGCGGAGGTCCTGAAGGTGGTGGGAGCGAACCTGAAGTCGTCGATGTGTTTGTCGGTGAAGGGGATCCCGGTCAGCCGGAAGAAGCTTTCCCAGCCTACCCGCTCGATCCACTCACCCATCCGCTCGCCCTTGTGGGCGTGCTTGGCGTACACGTCGATGATCCCTTTGATAGCCTCCACCGTCTCGGGCCACCTGGGCGGGTTGTTGGGGAGGTACGGGATGGCCAGCCTGGAGAACATGGGGGCACTCCTGGCGTTGGAGACCTTGCCACCCACGAAGATCGCCACGCCGTCGTTCTCGGGATCGGCGATCGGCATGGCCGGGCAAACGGTGTAGCAGTTGCCGCAGTACATGCAGCGCTCTTCGTTGATGATGACCCCCTTCTCCTTGGGGTTCGGCCGGATGGCGGCCGTGGGGCACGCCGCCACGATGTTGGGCACCTCACAGGTCTTGGCCAGCCGGTCGGCATCGACCTTGGGCGGCTTCCGGTGGATCCCCACGATGGCCAGGTCGGAGCAGTGGACCGCGCCGCACATGTTCAGGCAGCAGGCCACGGCGATCCGGACCTTCGCGGGCAGCGTCATGCTCTCGAAGTAGGGCTGGACCTCGTCCATGATGGACTTCACCAGCGCGGAGGCGTCGGTCGCCGCGCTGTGGCAGTGGATCCACCCCTGGGTGTGGACGATGTTGCTGATGGAGTTGCCGGTTCCACCCACCGGGAAGCCCGCCTTCTTCACCTCGGCGATGAGGGGCTGGATCTTGTTGGCGTCGGTGAGCAGAAACTCGATGTTGTGGCGGCTGGTGAAGCGCAGATGGCCATCGCAAAAGCTGTCGGCGACGTCACAGATCTCGCGGATGGTGTCGATGGCCATCAAGCGCGGAGAACCCACTCTCACGGTGTAGACGGCTGCGCCGGTCTCGGAGACGTGCTTCAGAACGCCCGGCTGCAACGTCTCGTGGTAGGCCCACTTCCCGTAGTTCTCCGCCATCACGGGAGGCATCATATCTTTGAAGGAAGGAGGGCCGAAGTCGGTTCTTACGTCTGTCATCACTTCACCTCGTCAGGCTGCCAGAAGTAGTACGGATTGGACCTGGGGGCGAACACCATGGCCGGAGACGGCTCAAGGCCCATTTCGCGGAGGAAGCGGCCCATGCCCATCCGGTCTACCAGCTCGCCGACCCTCTCGCGGGATTTTCCGTGCTCGTCCCACCACTCCCAGATCTTCCCCAGCAGCTCTTTCAGCTCGTCGTAGGGGGGCTCCATCTTCATGAAGGGGACGATAACCCAGGACAGGTAGGCGCCACGAACGATGGGCGCCTTGCCGCCCAACATGATGGTCGCACCCTTCTCGGTGCCGGGCCGGATCGCCTTGGGCATGTTGTTGAGGCAGTGCATGCAGCGCTTGCAGTCCTCGGCTGCCAGGGCCAGGGTGCCGTCCCGACCCAGCGACAGCGCCTTGGTGGGGCACTTGTCCACCACCTCGCCCTTCACGTCGAAGTCGGCGGCAATGTAGGCCTTCACGGCCTCCTGATCGATCCGAAGGGCGCCCTTCCAGGTGCCGATGATGGCCAGATCCGAACGAGCAACGGAGGCGACGCAGTCGTTGGCGCACCCCGCCACCTTGATCTTGAACTTGTAGGGCCACATGGGCCGGTGGATCTCGTTCTGGAAGGTCGTGGTGACGTCGTGGCAGATCCCCAGGCTGTCGATGCAGGCGAACTCGCAGCGGGCCGGTCCGACGCAGGCGCTGGGCGTCCGCAGGTCGGAGCCGGATCCACCCAGATCGAATCCCGCCTCGCTCAGGGCGTTGAAGGCGTCCTGGATCTTGGCGGTCTGAGTGCCCAGCAGGATGATGTCACCCGTGGAGCCGTGCATGTTGGTGAGACCGGAGCCATACTGCTCCCAAACGTCGCACAGCTTGCGCAGGACGTCGGTGGTGTAGAACCAGCCGCTCGGTTGGTTTACCCGCATGGTGTGGAACTCGGCGGCGTTGGGGAACTGCTCGGGGACGTCGGAGTAGCGCCCGATCACGCCACCGCCGTAACCCCTGACCCCCACCACGCCACCGTGCTTCCAGTGGACCTTCTTCTCCTCGTAGGAAAGCTCCAACTGCCCCACTAGGTCCTTGGCAGCGGCGTTCTTCTTCGCTCGCCGCTTCATCTCCTTGGCGAAGCTGGGCCAGCTCCCTTTCTCCAGCTCGTCCACCAACGGTGTCTTGGACTCTTCAGCCATCAACCTACCTCCTACTTCCTACCCTCCTCGGTAGTCCGCTCAGAATTGCTCGACTGTACGCGCCCAGGATGGCCGCCATCGGCTCGAGCCGCGGGTCCCGGCGAGCGGTCTGGATGCGGCGATGGGCGCTATTCCAGACCGCCCGCTAGTCTCAAAGCGTGCCCACCACGCTGTAGCTTCCTCGGCCTAGCCGAGCGGCTTGGCGATGATCCCGCCAAACAGGAGGTTCGCCATGACGAAGCCGACTACCAAGTTGATCACCACCACGGTGGTGAAGGCGATGATCGGCTTCGATCCCATGGCGCGCACGTCCTGGATCCGGGTGTTGCAGCCGATGCACAGGAAGGCCAGGACGAACAGCCAGGTCCGGATGGTGGTCAGGTTCGCCGTCACGGCCGGCGCGAACTTGGCGCCGTACTGGACCGTCCAGGTGGTGGCCAGGAAGGAAACCAGCAGGAAGGCGATCACGAACTTGGGGAACCGGTCCCAGATCACCACGGGGCTGGGGAGGGGCTGGCCCTCTTTCCTCTCCCACCGGGTGACCGAGGCCACCGCCATGATGAAGGCCAGCACGCCGATCATCACGTCACGGTTCAGCTTCACCAGGGTGAATGCCTGCACCGCCTTGTCCGAGATCATCGCGGCGGCCGCGAGGCCGGCCGCATCCGCCAGTTCCGACCCACCGATCCAGGCACCAGCCACCACATGGCTGAGCCCCATAATGCGGGACAGGAAGGGCATCAGGAAGATCAGCACCAAGGCGTAGAGCACCACGAGGGAGACGATGTAGCCCACGTGCTTCTGGTTGGCCTTGACGCTGCCTCCCACGGCGATGGCCGCGGAGACTCCGCAGACCGATCCGCCGGCACCCAGCACCGCGGCGAAGGTGTTGTCGAAACCGAGCCGCTTGGAGACGATGAAGGCGACCGTGAAGCCGATGCCGACGATGACCACGGCCTCGAGGAAGCCCCAGCCACCACCCTGGACTACCGTGGTGAAGGGGAGGTTCACACCCAACAGCACGATGCCGGTCTTGATGAAGAACTCCGTCCTTCCGGCTCCAGCCCTGAACCACTCCGGAAGGCTCCAGGTGTTCCCGATGACCAGCCCGATAAGCAGAGCCCAGAAGGGATACTCAAGACCGTAGGTCTTCAGCTCCGTCTGGCTACCCAGGATCAGCACCACCAGCGACAGCACGAAAAGCACGGTGAACGAGAGGATGTAATGCAACACCTTGCCCCCCATCACCGCGACGGCCACACCGGTGATCACGATCAGCATCAGGTACATGAAGATGTAGGCGTTGACGTTGGCGGCGAAATGGGCCCCCAGATTCGCCTTCGGCCACATCACTGGCATGGCGGTCTTGAGGATGTCCAGTGGAGAACCGGATACGAAAGCACCGAAGGTGACTATCAGAAGGAACAGACCCAGGTACACGGCCCACCAGTCTTCGCTGGTGATCAAGACGCTGCGCTTCTTTGCGGGCTCAGCGTGCGCAACAGCCATGGCTTACCCTCCTTTACTACTCGCGATCGTGCCTCACCGGCACTCGCACTGCCCGGAGTTGTGTTCCAGTGACCTTTCTTGCCTGTTCGAGCATTTCGTTCTCCACACCCTCTTCGGCCGGCACCGCTGCCATCGGGGAGAGCTAGCGGACATCGGACCTCTGCTCAGCCCCCGACAGCTCTGGCTCCATCGTCGTCAGATGCCCCACGGCCGCAACTCTGGATGCGGCCCCGCAAACGTCGCGCTTTGGGCATCCCGAGGAGTCTGCGCAATACCGACTCTCGACATCCCCCCTTCGTCACGATGCGAACCCCGCGATGGTCCTCACGGGCAAGGCAAGCTCTCTCCGAGCCCTACGTCATCAGAAATCCGCGCTGGAGGGGAAGTGTCTCCAATTGACCTGCTCCAAGCCCTCGAAAAGCCAGGAAAGGTTCGACGCAAGCCGGACGGGAGGCATTAAGCCACCGGGGAGAGTCTAGGGGAGTGAGGGGCAAGAGGGGTATCCGGCGAACACCCTGTTTGCGATAGGGCAAACGCCCTAAGCTTGGTGGCGTGCTGGGGCCCCGGAAAGCCGTAGGAGCCGGCTCCTACAGAAAACGGACCGCGTCCGCTGACCCCATGCAACGTCAGCCTCGGCCGAAGGTCGAGAGGCTTCTATTATGCCTCGATCAGGCCCGTTCGGATCGCGTATTTCACCAGTTCCGTCCGGCTGTGAAGGTCCAGCTTCTCCATGATGTTGGTGCGGTGGCCCGTCACCGTCTTGACGCTGAGGCAGAGCAAGTCGGCGATCTCCTGGTTGCTGCGCCCCTCCGCCACCAGCTTCAGCACCTCGATCTCCCGATCGGTCAGCTTGGAGTGGCGTCGTGCGGAGATGGTCCCGTCGGGTCGCAGGTAGTCCTCCACCACCGTCTTCGCCACGGAGGGATAGAGGAAGGTGCCGCCCTCGTGGACGGCCCGGATGGCTGAGATCAGCTCGGTGCCGGCAGCTTTCTTGAGGACGTAGCCGTCGGCGCCCGCCTTCAGAATGGGGAAGACGTACTCTCGGTTCTCGTGCTGGGTAAGGATCAGCACCTTCACGTTCTTGTGTCGGTCCTTGATCCGCCGTGTGGCCTCGAGCCCGTCCAGACCGGGCATGGCGATGTCCATCAGCACCACGTCGGGCAGAAGATCCCGGGCGCATTCGATGCCCGTCTGCCCATCGGGAGCCTCGCCGACCACCTCCACGTCTCTGGAGAGGGCCAGCAGGGCCCGGATCCCCTCCCTCAGGATGGCGTGGTCGTCAACTATCAGAACCCGTATCTTGCCCATCAGCTTCGCCTCCGCCTTCAAGCAGGGGGACCTCCACCGTGATCTTGGTGCCGCCCCCCAACTCCGAGTATATGGCAAAGTTCCCGCCCAGCAGCTCCACCCGCTCCTTCATGCCCGCGAGGCCAAGCCCCCGCTTCTGGTCACCGGACCGCGCAAGCTCGGCCATGTCGAAGCCCCAGCCATCGTCCACGATGGTCATCACCGATCTATCCGGCTTCAGCGCCAGGGTGAGGATGACGCCCTGGGCCCCCGAGTGGTTCGCCACGTTGTTGACGGCCTCCTGAGCCACCCTGTATAGGGCAGTCTCGATCTGCGGAGCTAGGCGGCGCTCCTCGCCCGCCACCTCGAGCCGCACCTTGATCCCCACCTCGCCCAGGCGGGTCTCGGCATACCAGCGGATGGCCGCGATCAACCCCAGGTCGTCCAGCAGGGTGGGCCGCAGGGCGAAGATCAGCCGGTGGACCTCCTCCAGGGTGCTGACCGTCAACGTCCGCATGCGAGCCAGGCTTTCGCCGACGTCGCCCCCCTCGACCGCCTGCCCGGCAGCGGTCTCAACCGCCACCGCCAGGGCGGCCAGGGCCTGGCTGGTCTGGTCGTGCAATTCCCGGGCGATCCGCTTCCGCTCCTCCTCTTGGGCGGCGATCACCTTCAGCAGCAGCTCGCCGCGCATCCTCTCCTTGCGCTGAAGCTCCTCGTACAGCCGCGCGTTCTGGACGGCGACCGCGATCTGGTTGCTCACCGCGGTCAGCAGATCCATCTCGCTCTTGGAGAAACCACGCGGGGTGCGGGTGCCCAGACACATGGTACCCAGCAGGCCCCGAGTGGACTTGAAGGGCACCCGGACCATGCACCTCATCTTCTCGTTCCGCAGCACCGACTTCATCCCCCGGGCGTACCTGCCGGTGTCCTCCACCACTATCGGTTCACCGGCCTGAGCCGCGGTGGCGCACAGGCTGGCGCTGAGCCCCAGGTTCGCAGCGATCTGGGCTGCCTCCTGGGAAAGACCGTGATGGGTCGCCAGCTCCAGCTCGCCGGTGTGCTCGTCCACCAGGTAGATGGCCCCTGCCTCCATGCCGGTCAGCTTGAGGGCGTTGAGGAGCGCCCCATCCAGGATGGGCTGCAGGTCCAGCGATTGGTTGAGAGCCACAGCGATGGAATGCAGGACGGAGAGCCGATCGATGAGGGTCTGAAGGTGGTCACGGGACCTCTCCAGGTCGTCCCGGGATCGCTCCAACTCGGCGGTGCGCTCCTGGACCCGGCGGTCCAGCTCGGCGTTGCACGCCTTGATCTCCTCGATGGAGCGTTGGAGACGCCCCCTCATGTAGTCCAGGGCGCGCGCCAACTCGCCCACCTCGTCGCTGCCCCGGACCGCCACGGCCTCGCCCAGATTGCCGTCGGCGATCTTCCGCGCCGACAGTGTCAGAGATCGGATCGGTCCCACCATGCTCCTGGTGGTGAGCCAGACCATGAAGAGCGCCACCAGCAGGGAGATGGCCCCCAGACCCAGCACCTGCTGCTGCAGCCGGCGGGTCGGCTCCATCACCTCCTCCTCGGACTGTCTCAGCACCACCCCCCAGTCGATGCTCCTCAGAGGCGCAAAGGCCATGATGTCCCGGTTTCTGGAGGGTCCCTCGGAGGTGGAGTGGCACTCGTAGCAGGTGGTGACGGTGGGTTGCTTCTGGGCCATCAGACCGGTGAAGTAGACCGCGTGGCTCTCGGGTCGGGGCATGTTCTGGTCGTCGGTGCTGGTCAGCATCATGCCCTCCGCATCCACCACGTCCACCCGACCGCTCTTGCCCAGAGCCAACTGCCGCAGCCAATGGCCCACGGTGGCACCCGAGAAGTCGACGGCGGCTCCCAGATAGCCTGCCCGCGCGCCCCCGGGAGCAGCCACAGGCACCAAGACCAGCGCCGACACGCCGCCCGGGGTGCGAACCCAGTCCACCGCCTCGGGCTTGCCGGAATCGAGAGCTTGGAGGGCACGCGGGCTCATCGCCGGGTAGGATACATCTCCCGAAGGTTCCACCTGGAGGAGCCGGCCGACGGGGTCGAAGAGCAGGACGCTGCCGGCGATGAAAGCTAAGCGGTGATTGGTGCTCTCCAGCAGGGCGCGAACGGCTTCCTGGTTGCCGGAGTGGAAGGGTGCGACGAGGTCCTGCGCGGACCAGGCGACCATGGCTGCGGCCTGCTCCAGAACGAAATCCAGATGCTCGGCGGCCATCTGGGCCAGGACGGCCCTCTCCTGAAAGCTGCGCTCGGTGCTTTCTTGCAGCGCTGAGAGCCCCAGGACGACAAAGAGGGTCATCAAGGCCAGAAGGCCGGAGGAGACCAGGAGAGCGATCCTAGACTGAAGACCCAAGGGGCGGGCCAGAGCTGGCCAACGCCACCGGGCCGGCAACCATTGCCTCAATCTCGACGCCGAAGCGCTCATAGACCTGTCCTGGGAGCAAGGTAGGTTTGCGCCGATTGTACATCAATAGGTCCGTTTGGACTAGCCATCGCGGGCCAGCGGGGAGACTGGGCGACCGGGCGACGGGGCGGCGGGGCGACCGGGTCGCTGGGCCAGCAGCGATCACGCCAGCACGAGGAAGCCCCCCAACAGCTGGCTGGGGGACAGCAGCTCGCCCAACAGGACGAAGGCTAAGACGGCCGCCGCCACCGGCTCGACGGTGGCAACGATGGCCGCCCGGCTCGCCTCCACCTGCTTGATCGCCGAAACGTAGAGTGCCCGCGAGGCCAGGGTCGGTCCCGCCGTCATCACGGCCAGCAGCAGCCACACCTCCAGGGGGTAGGGCCACAACGACACGCCGGGGAGTGCCAGCACCGGCACCAGGAAGAGGGTGGCGAAGGCCATGGAGTAGAAGTTGATGGTCCAATGGCTGTACCGCTCCCGGGCACGCTTCCCCATGATGCCGAAGCTGGCGTAGGTGATGGCGGAGCCCAGGCCGGTGGCGATGCCCAGCGGGGTCACTACCGGAGCCCCCGACTCCAGCCCCGCCACCAGGGTGCAGCCGGCGAAGGTGAGCAGCAGCGCCACCACCTTGGGTGGGGTTATCGCCTCCCCGAAGGCAAAGCGGGCCATGATGGCCGCGAAGACCGGCGCCGTGTACAGCAGGACGGCGGCAGCCGCCACACTGGTGAGGCTGATGGTGTAGAGGTAGAGGGCGTAGAAAGCCGAGGTGCTGATCAGCCCGAAGAGGGCCAGGAAGGGAAGATCCTGTCGCCGAACCCGCAGCCACGATCGGTTCGTGAAGAGGATCACCACCCCGAAGGCGAGGAAGCCGAGGGAGGTGCGGAAGAAGGTGAGGGACCACGGGCCCACCCCCAGGGCATAGAGCCCCTTGGTCATCGCGCCCAAGCTCCCCCACATGGTGGCGGCGAGGGCGATCAACCCGTAGTATTCCCACTGCCTGCCCTCGCCAGTGGTCTTCGGGCGCATCTCCATGCTGAGGTCACCTGCCGATAGCAGTGGAGGCGGGTCTTGGACCCGCCCCCACCGGATGATTCGGGCGCGCCGGACTCTCGGGGAGGAATCCTACACCGCTTCCAGGGCGCCCACAAGGATCGTGCCTACCTGCCCAACTCCTCCCACAGGAAGGCCGCCGCGCGAATCCCGCCGAAGAAGTTGCCCAGGTCCAGCCTCTCGTCGGGCGCATGGGCGTGGTCGTCGGGCAGGGCGAACCCCATCAGGACCGTGGGAGCGCCCAGGATCGATCCGAAGGAGGCCACGACTGGGATGGAGCCTCCGGACCGTATGAAGGCTGGCCGCTTCTGGAAAGCCCTCTCCATGGCCCTGGCCGCCGACTGAACGGCGGGATGATCCAGCGGGGTGAGGGCCCACATCCCCCCATGCATGGGGACGATCTCCATCTCCGCCGTCGGGGGACACAACTCCCGTATCCGCTCCGATACCAGCTTCAGGATCTCCCCCGGGTCCTGGTCCGGAACCAACCGGCAGCTCAGCTTGGCCGAGGCACGGGCCGGCAGCACCGTCTTGCTGCCTTCGCCCGTGAAGCCACCCCAGATCCCGTTGACCTCCAGGGTCGGTCGCGCCCAGATCCTCTCCAGGGTGGTGTAGCCCTCCTCACCCCAGAGGGCCTTGGCCCCTATCTCCCGCCGGAACTTCTCCCCGTCGAAGGGCAGGCCGGCGAACTGCAGCCGCTCCTCTGGGCCGATCGGCCGCACTCGATCGTAGAAGCCGGGGATCGTGATGCGGCCGCGGTCGTCCTTGAGGCCGGCGATGATCTCGGCCAGCAGCTGGATCGGGTTGGCCACGGACCCGCCGAAGCTGCCCGAGTGGAGATCGGTATCGGCCACCTTCAGGTTCACCTGCAGGTAGGCCAGCCCCCGGAGACCGTAGCAGATGGAGGGCACGCCCCGGTCGAACCAGCCGGTGTCGGAAACCACCACCAGGTCGGTCTTCAGCAGCTCCCGGTTGTCCGCCAGGAATCGATCCAGGTGGGCGCTCCCCACCTCCTCCTCGCCCTCGATGAGGAACTTGAGGTTGACCGGCAACCGGCCGTTTACCCGCATGTGGGCCTCGACGGCCTTCCAATGGAGGAAGACCTGCCCCTTGTCGTCGGCGGAGCCGCGGGCGTACAGCTCGCCGCCCCTCACCTGGGGCTCGAAGGGGGGCGACGTCCAGAGGTCCACCGGATCCACCGGCTGGACGTCGTAGTGGCCGTACACCAGCACCGTGGGCCGGCCCGGCGCACCCATCCACTCACCGTAGACCACAGGCGCCCCTCCGGTGGCCATCACCTCCGCTCGATGCAGGCCGACGGCCCGCATTTGATCGGCGGCGTAGTTGGCGCAACGGACCATGTCCTCCCGATGCTCCGGCAGGGCACTGATGCTGGGGATGCGGATGAACTCCTTCAGCTCCTCCAGGAGCCGGGGCTCGTTTTCGGCTACGAAGCTCTCCAGGGTGGGCATTCTGGACCTCCTTTGCTGCTACTGGGGTCGGTAGCTTCTTCACCATTATAGAGAGTTTCCCTCTCCCAAGGGGAGAGGGCCAGGGTGAGGGCTGAAGCGGACTGCGGCAGGAGCGGGGAAGACGCCGGCGCTCCCGGAGCTCTCACCCCAGCGCCAGCCGAATCTCCGCCAGCACGGCCCCGTCGCCCTCGCTCGCCAGGGCTCGCCCCAGGGCGAGACGAGCCGCTGCGCCCCCTATCCGGCCGAGGGCCCAGGCAGCGTGGGAGCGGACCAGGGGCTCTTCGTCGGCCAGAGCGGACGCCAGTGCGGGCACCGCGGCCGGATCGCCGGCGTTGCCCAGGGCCACCGCGACGTTCCGAAGGAAGCCTCGCCGCCTGGGTCTCAGCACCGGGCTGCAACGGAACAGCCTCTTGAAACCCTCGCGGTCGAGGCCCAGCAAGGGGATCAAGGCGGGGTTTGGCCCTACCTCGGGCCTGGCGGCGAAGGCAGCGTCCTCGGCGGGGCCAACCAGCCGGTTGTGGGGACACAGCTCCTGGCACACGTCGCAGCCGAAGATCCAATCGCCCATCAGGGGGCGAAGCTCCAGGGGTATGGCGCCCTTGTGCTCGATGGTGAGGTAAGAGATGCAGCGGCGGGCGTCCACGACGTAGGGCGCGACGATGGCACCGGTGGGACAGCGGTCCAGACAGATCCGGCACCGTCCACAGTCCCGCTGCAGAGGGGGATCCGGCTCCAGCTCCAGATCTGTGAGGATCTCCGCCAGCAGCACCCAGGAGCCGTGGCCCTGGGTCAGGATGCAGCCGTTCTTTCCAAACCAACCCAGTCCGGACCGCGCAGCCACGGCCTTCTCCGCCAGGGGACTGCTGTCCACGAAGAACCCGGCGCCCGGGCGCCGCCCTGCGGCCGAGGCCAGCGCCTCCACAACTCGCTCCATCCGGGGAGGAAAGACGTCGTGGTAATCGTCGCCCCAGGCATAGCGAGCGATCCTCCCGCGGGGTCCACACGATGGCGATGGATCCTCGGACCCTCCGGCCGGGTAGCGCTTGCCCAGCACGATCACCGAGCGGGCGCCGGGCAGCAGTCGCGTGGGGTCGCAGGAGAGGCGGATGCGCTCCTCGGTGATCCAGGCCATCCCCTCCAGGAGGCCTGAGCGCATCCGCTCGAGGGTGGCCTGCTCCGCCTCCGGAAGGGGCTGCGCCGGCGTCACAGCCACCAGATCGAAACCGGCCTGGTGAGCCCGCTCCTTTATCTGCTCCTTCAGCCCCACTAGTACTCCGCCACGATGGTTCTGACAGGTGTCATCCTGAGCGATAGCGAAGGATCTCCTCTCGCCACGGGGAGATGCTTCGCTGCGCTCAGCATGACAGTACATATCACCTTCTCTGTGGTCGTGTACTAGCCTCTCCAAAGGGGTGCGGCCGAAGCTAGGCCGACAACCAGCCGCCGTCCACGTTGATAATTTGGCCCGTGATGAAGTCCGAGGCATCCGAGGCGAGGAATACCGCCACCCCCTTCAGATCGTCCAGCTCCCCCCACCTGCCCATCGGGGTGCGATCGATGACCCACTGATGCATCGTCGAGTCGTCGTACAGCCGCTTGGTCATCTCCGTCCTGAAGTAGCCCGGGCCGATGGCGTTGACGTTGATGCCCTGGCGGGACCACTCCTTGGACATGACCCGGGTCAGCCCCAGCACGCCGGTCTTGGTGGCCGTGTAGATGCTCACGTTGGCGATGCCAATGGAGGAGGTGAGGGAGCCGATGTTGATGATCTTCCCCTTGCCCTGCTGAAGCAGCTGGCGGGCAACGGCCTGGGAGCAGAAGTACACCGCCTTCAGATTGACCGAGTTCACGGAATCCCAATCCTCCTCGGTCACCTCCATCATCGGCTTGCGACACTGGACTCCGGCGGCGTTCACCAGGATGTCGATCCGGCCATACTCCGCCACCACCTGGTTCACCATGGTGGGAAGGGCGGACACCTGCGCCACGTCGGCGGGGACCGCCAGGGCTCGCCGCCCCAACTCTCGCACCCGTCCGGCCATCGTCTGCAAGGCGTTCTCCGTCCGGGCCACCAGCGCCAAGTCGGCCCCCGACTCGGCCAGGGCCGTCGCCAACTCCGCACCGATGCCCCGACTGGCGCCGGTCACCAGCGCCACCTTGCCCGTGAGGTCGAATTTCATCAACATGGGCCTATCGGTCACGTCGCCCATCTTCAGCCTCCAGTCCGACCAATCGATCGCCCGACCCCACTCCAGGTTTGTGACAAAGGTAGGGCAGGGCCTTCTGCCCTGCCACCAGACAGCTCTGAAGCAACCCTGGCCCGCAGGGGTCTATCCCCCGCCCTACATACCCTGTCGTCCCATGCCCAATTCGTGGGGCCGGCGCACCACCCCATAGTAGCACATCGCCGCCTCCGAGTTGAGGCTCAGTCCCTACCCCTCGAGGACCTCCGGCAGATCGGCCACACTTTTCAACAGGTGGGTGTGCGGGGTGGCGCCCAGGGCATCCAGGCTGTGGGCACCCGTCAGCACACCGATCACCCAACCGGCCCCGGCGTTGGTGCCGGCCTCCAGGTCGTGGGTGGTATCGCCCACCACCGCTACCCGGCGCACATCCACCACACCGGTCCGCATCATGGACAGGAAGATCATGTAGGGCGCCGGACGGCCCCGGGGAACCTCCTCGGTGGCCACCCCGCAGTCGAAGATCCCCTCGGCCCAACCCAGTCGCTTCAGCAGCGGCTCCGTGAGGTCGCCGTCCACAGCGCTGGTGCCCGCGACCTTCACCCCTCGCTCCCGCAACCACCGCATGGCCGCCTCCGCGCCGGGGATCTCCTGTGTCGGCCCTCGCTCGTAGCCTTCCCGCAGCAGCTGCTTGAAGGTAGCGTACATATCCTGGGCGCGGGAGCTGCTCCACTCGGGGCCCTGATCCGCCCCAATGGTCAGCTCGATCAAGCTCCTGAAGGCGGCCTGCTTCCCGGCTCCTCGCATGGCCGTCAGGTCCTTCTTCGTGAAGGGGATCTGATAATGGACCAGGGTGGCAACCAGGGCGTTCTCCATCGCCCCGACGTCCTTCACCACGGTCCCCATCAGATCGAAAACCACCAAATCGACGGGTAACTCTGACAACTGCCGTCACCTCACACTACGCAATGGCTATGGGTACATCTCTCGATCGAAGACCCGCATCTCATGCCCCGGCAGGACGTGGGTGGCCCGACCAACGATGGCCTTCAGGCTCTCCCACGACTCCAGAGCACTGGTGAAGCGGCCCGGCGGGACTAGAGGAAGACCCACCTCCGGGTCGCCCTTGAGGTTATCATAAACCATGACCGCG
>DAHVXI010000072.1:0-9019 GCA_027356795.1 Chloroflexota bacterium
TCCCACCGACCATCGAGGGGGTCGAGAAGGCCCTCGGCTGGAAGTAGCGATCCCGTAGAAGCCATGGAACGCGGCGTTCCATGGCTTCTACAATCGCGTAGGGTGGGGCCCTGTGCCCCGCCGCCCGGCGGGCGATGGTAGTCGCAACAACGTAGGGCACGTGGCGCGAGCGAGCGCAGCGCCACGCCTGTGCCCCGCCGCCCGGCGGGCGATGGTAGGCCGGCGGCAGGGCAGAGCGCCCTGCCCTACTTTATACCCAGTCGGAGCGGACCTTGGCCCGTCCCCGGATGTATTTCTCGGCCGCCATGGCGGCGATAGCCCCATCGGCCGCGGCCACCACCGCTTGCTGGATGTAGGAGCACACAACGTCGCCGATGGCGTAGACACCCGGGACGCTGGTGGTCCGCTCCCTGTCCACCTTGATGCACTGCTGCTCAGTGACCTCCACGGCCCCCTCTAGGAAGTCGATGATTGGCACGTTGCCGGGGAGGTAGATGAACACCCCATCCACCGCCAGAGTGCTCTCGCCGTGGGGGCCGGAGAGCCTGATGGAGGTCACCGTCTCGTCCCCCAACACCTCTCGGAGCCCTCGGTTGCGGAGGATCTCCACCTTGGGGCTCTCCTCCAGCTCAGCCAGCTGCTTGTGGTCCGTGTGGAACTTCTCCCCCGGCGCGATCAGGTACATCTTCCGGGCGAAGTGAGCCACCAGCTCCGATTCCTCCACGGCCTCCCGACTGGCACCCACCACTGCCACCACCTGATCCTTGAAGAAAGCGGCGTCGCAGGTGGCACAGTAGCTCACCCCCCTTCCCAGGAACTGCTCCTCGCCGGGGATCTTGCTCTTGCGCCCCATCTTGCCGGTGGCGATGACGACGACCTTGCCTTTGAAGAGTCCGGACGAGGTCCGAAGCTCCTTGACCTCGCCGAGGACGTCGGCGGAGAGCACCTGGGCGCCGGCGAACTCGGCACCGAAGCCGGTCGCCTGGTCCCGCATGATCTGCAGCAGCTCCAGACCGGTCACCACCCTGGGGATGCCGGGATAGTTGGCGATCTTGGAGGTGACCGCCAGTGCCCCCGCGGCCACCGCCTTGTCCAGCACCACGGTGCTGAGCCCCGATCGGGCGGCGTAGAGGGCGGCGGTGGCACCTGCCGGCCCGCCGCCGACGATCAGAACGTCGTAAACCTTCTCCTCCGGTCCGGCTTCGAGCCCCACTTTCAGCGATGAAAGATTCAGCACCGGACGATACCTCCTAGCTTCTGTTGGGATCAGCCCAGCTCGCGTATCGCTCTCTCCAGCTTGGGCCGGACCTCCTTGGCCACCGCCTCCAGGGCGTCGTTCTGCACGCCGCTCATCATGGAGATCGGATCGATGGCTGATACCACGGTCCTGTCCCCCTCCTGGTAGACGATGACGTTGCAGGGGAGCAACAACCCCACCATGGGGTCGGCGGAGAGGGCCCGGTGGGCCAGGGGCGGATTGCAGGCCCCGAGGATGACGTAGCTCTCGGTATCGATGCCCAGCTTCTCCTTCAGGGTCTTCTGCACGTCGATCTCGGTCAGGACCCCAAAGCCCTCCTCCTTGAGCGCCGCCTTGGTCTTCTCGACGGCCTCGGCATAGGGGAGGCTGAGTCTGGTGGTGGTCCCGTAATCGGATAGCTTCATCGAGGCTTTCTCCTTCTATCTATCGTTGGGACCTCCGTCCCACTTTCTCTTGCATGGACAGTGCCACCAGGAGGTAGATGCAGGGCCAGTGCGCCCCGGTCCTGCGTATACCCCATGGGGGTATTATACTCCCTCCCTTTGCACGAGTTCCACATATTTCGTTATGATAAGCGTTACGTTCAGTACCATCGTGGCGCGCCTTCCGCGGATCGCGCCGATAAGGAGGAGGAAGCGGGTGAGCGAAGAGGTCAGACAGCCAGGGTCAACGGCCGGTACGGATACCACAGCGCGACCGGAGGGGGGCGAAGTGGCGCAGCCGCATCACCGCATCCACTTCTCCGAGGCGCGGCTGGATTTCGATAAGCAGGGCGGACTGGTCCCCGCCATCGTCCAGGACCACCGCACCAGAGAGGTGCTGATGGTGGGCTTCATGAACCCAGAGGCGTGGGAGAAGACGGTGCGCACCGGCATGGTGACCTTCTGGAGCCGCACCCGCCAGACCCTCTGGACCAAGGGGGAGACCTCGGGGAACTTCCTCCGCGTGGAGCGGCTATGGATAGACTGCGACCAGGACACGGTGCTGGTGGAGGCGGAGCCCAAGGGTCCCACCTGCCACACCGGCGCCCGAAGCTGCTTCTTCGAGGAGGTTATCAATGCTTAATCTAGTACTGCCCAAGGGGAGCCTTGAGGAACAAACCCTCAAGCTGTTCGAGCAGGCCGACCTGCCGGTGAGGAGAGGCAGCGACCGGGAGTACAACGTCACCATCAGCGACCCCCGCATCGGCCGGGTGAAGGTTCTCCGGCCCCAGGAGATCGGGGGCTACGTGCAGAAGGGCTACTTCGACCTGGGTATCACCGGCCTCGACTGGATCGTCGAAACGGGGAGCGACGCCGTCCGGATCATGGACATGGCCTACAACAAGCAGGGGGTCGGCGCCCCTGTGAAGATCGTCCTGGCCGTATCCAAGGAGAGCGGCGTCGACAAGCCGGAGCAGATGCCCGCCGGCAGCCGGATCTCCACCGAGTATCCCAACATCACCCGCCGATTCTTCGAGCAGCTGGGGATCCCGGTGGAGGTGCAGCTCTCCTACGGCGCCACCGAGGCCAAGGTGCCGGAGATCGCCGACGCCGTGGTGGAGGTCACCGAGACCGGCTCCACCCTCCGGAAGAACGGGATGCAGATCATCGCCGTCCTGCTGGAGTCCAGCACCCAGCTGATCGCCAACCGCCAGTCCTACGAGGATCCCGCCAAGCGGCAGGAGATCGAGGAGATCCAGACGCTGTTGACCGGGGTGCTCACGGCCCGGGGGAAGGTGCTGATCAAGCTGAACGTCCACGAGGAGAATCTCCAGAAGGTGGTGGACGTGCTGCCAGGCATGAAATCTCCGACCGTCTCCCGCCTGTACGGCACCGGCTACTACGCCGTCGAGGCGGTGGCGGTGAAGTCCGAGGTTAACCTGATCATCCCCCGCCTGAAAGCCGCCGGCGCCGAGGACATCCTCGAGCTGCCGATCTCCAAGATCGTCCTGTAGGCTCGATAGACAGCAGAAGTAAAGCTAGGTGGGCAAGCGCTGCCTGGCTTTACTTCTTTCTACCCCATCTTGTAGTATGAAGTGGCTGAGGGCCCCGTCGAGACGGGGCAACGATTTTCGCGAGAGGTCCCCCCAACGGCAAAGACGAATTGGAAGGAGTGGCAGTAGTGGCTGAGCAACGGTTGCTGGACGTCCTGAATCAATCCATAGCGCGGGAGCTGCAGGTATCCATCCAGTACATGTGGCACCACGTCATGGCCGTCGGACTGGAGTCCCCGGCCGTCAAGGACATCTTTCGCGAGATCGCCATCGTGGAGATGAAGCACGCCGAGCAGTTCGCGGAGAGGCTGGACTACCTGGGCGGCGTGCCGACCACCAAGCCGGACCCCATCGCCGAGGGCGGCAGCCTGAAGCAGATGATCGAGGCCGACCTGAAGGCCGAGGAGGAGGCCATCACTCTCTATCGGGAGGGGATCCGCCTCTCCATCGAGGACCGCGATCCGGTGACCAGGATACTGTTCGAGGGGGTCCTGGAGGCGGAGGAGGATCACCACAAGACCTTCCGGGATCTGCTGAAGTAGGGAGGATTGAATGGGGCCACCGCTCCAACGGTGGCCCTATTCCGTCTGCTGGGGGCAAGTATCCCCAGCGCGTGCTAAACTAAGGAGAGATGTTCGACGCGAAGAGGGGCAGCGAGCTGAAGCCCCTATCCGTGCAGAAAGGAACGCTATGCCGAAGGAGCAAGCTATCGAAGTCGAAGGCGTCGTGGTGGAGGCTCTGCCCAATGCGACCTTCCGCGTCCAGATGGAGGGCGGGCACGAGGTGTTGGCCCATGCCTCCGGGAAGATGCGCAAGTTCTTCATCCGCATCCTCCCGGGCGATCGGGTCAAGGTGGAGCTGTCCCCCTACGATCTGACCCGCGGCCGGATCGTCTACCGATACACGAAGTGAGAGGCTAGAAACTGGAGACTAGGGACTGGAGGCAGGAACCGCCGATACGGAGAGTCGCATTCTCCAGTCACTAGTTGCTAGTCTCTAGTTTCCAGTCGCTGGTTGCCAGTCGCTCCCGTCGATGCAGCCGCCGGTGCTCCCAGTCGGCGAAGCTCTCCGGCGGATGTATGGACTCCCAGTCGGGCCTCTTCTGGAGGGTCGCCGCACCGGTCGAGCAGCCGGTGACGCAGAGGCCGCAGCCGATGCAGCGGCTCGCATCCACCACCGCGATCCCCTCCACCTCAGCCACCGCACCCACCTGGCACCTCTTCGTGCAGCTCCCGCACCCGGTGCACCGCTCGGCATCGACCTGGGCGTGATAGGTGGCCTTGGCCACCGAGTTCTCGATGCCCCGCTCGGTGACCCCCCTCAGGATCCCGCAGCAGCAGCCACAGCAGTTGCAGACGTAGTAGACGTCCTTGACCACGTTGCTGACGGTGTGGACCAGCCCGATCTCCTCGCATTCCTCCAGCAAGGCCAGCGCCTCGGCTTTGGAGATGTCCTTCGGTCCCGGAGGTCGGCCGAAACCGGAGAAGGTGAGGCAGTTGTGGGTGGGGAAGCCGCACTGGCGGCCGATGTGATCCCGCTGCACCCGGCAGATGCACTCCCGCACCGAGAAGTTCCTGGCCTGATCCAGGATCTGCAGCACGTCCTCGTAGGGCAGTACCCACTCGGAGGGCAGAGCCAGCCGCGCCGGAACGACCCGGTGGAGGGCCGGTTCCGGTCGCATGATCCCCTCGGCGCCCCCCTCGACCATGTAGTCCTCCACCAGGTGGGCCAACTCGTGGTCCATGATCTCCAGCGACGCCTCGTACATCCCCACTATGAAGGGGGCGAGGCGGAAGCGCCACGATCGGGCCTGGCGGTCCAGATCCAGCCAGACCATCCCCCGCTTCGCCAGGGCCTTCAACCGGACGGCTACCTGCTCCGGCGGCAGCCCCATCCGTGGGGCGATGGCGTCGGGGAGCTCCATCTGGCCCGTCAGATGGGAGGCCAGGAAGGCCTCCTCGGGGGTGAAGATCTTCTGGAGAATGCGGATCTCTTTGCCGCCGGGGGTGCGGGGAAAGCCGTTGGGCAGGGCATCCAGGGCTGAGGCCAACCGAGCGTAGCTGTCGTCCAACAATCGCCCCCCTTTTAGTCCTGGTTCCGTCCCTACAGGTAGATGGTGCGCTCGGCCTTCATCAAGAGATCCACGATCTCCTGCATGTTGCTGACCCGCCCCAGGGCCAGCCGCTCCGTGAGTTGGAAGTGGTTGACGCAGGTGCCGCACAGGACGATCTCCGCGCCCTTCTGGGCCAGGGCTTCCAGCATCGGAACCGCGGGAGAGCCCCACTCGGCCAGCTTCACTCCGCCGTTGTAGCACACCACCGTCCCAGGCAGCTCGTCCCGAAAGGCGATGGTGCGCAGAAAGTTCACCATCAGCTGGGCACCCAACTCATCGTCGCCACGGCCCAGGGTGGCCGCATCCAACACCAGCACGGTCCCATCGGCTTCCCGTCGTCCCATTTGACGCTCCTAGAGAGGTTCGTTGCAGCATGTTAGCAGATGCCGCCTCGGTCCGTCATCCGTGGGAGCCGGCTGCCGTCGGCGACCCGTCTGCCCGGGCCATCGCCGGCAGGAGCCGGCTCCTACAAAGGGTTCCTGTTCAGCTTGCGGCGCAGCCGGGCCAGCCGGTGCTCCAGATCCTGCCGCTCCCGCTCCAGCCGCCACGGCTCGGCCCTCGCCGCTCGCAGCTCCAGGGCCGACAGGGCCTGGAGGATGATCCGCTCCGCCTGCAGGTAATCCCTGGCCACGTGCTCGTAGTGCTTGGCCATCTCCAGGTAGGCGACCAGGGTGTAGGCGTGGCCGGCAGCGGCAAGCTTCCGCCAGATCTCGACGGCGTCCTGTCGCAGTCTCAACCGCTTGTACAGGTTTCCCAACCGCAGCATCGCCCGGCCGCGCGGCTCGCCCGACGGGGACAGCTCCACGGCCCGCTCGTAGCAGAGGGCGGCCCGATCCACCATCTCCAACCCCTCGAAGATGACCCCCAGGGCGGCGAGGTCCCTGGGGTCCTCCATCTGGGGATGGAAGGGGTCCGCGTACTGGCGGGCCAGGCGGGTGGCCAGGGTGGCCAGGGAGAGCAGGTCCTGCCGGTTGTGCTCGAAGACGGCGGCCAGGGGGCGAGCGTCGCGACTCTGGAGGTAGCTGAAGTAGAGGCCCGGTATCAGCCAGCCGGGGACGTCCCCCTCCCGCTCCACCCCCAGGATCTCGACCTCCAGGGAGGAGAGGGCGCAGCTCTCCAGTCGATTCCGCCACAGCCGCCGGGAGGGGAAGAGCAGGTCCAGGTGGGGAAGACCCCTCAGCGGGAAGGGGCGGCGGAGCATCTGGAAGCGGGTCTCCAGCAGCGGGAGGTCGAAGGCCTTGCCGTTGAAGGTGACCACTCCCCCGAGCGGCGCCAGCGCCTCGGCCACGGCGTGGAGGGCCGCTTCTTCCGCGTCGAAGTCCTCCATGAAGAACTGCCGGACGACGAAGCGGCTTCCCTCGAAGTAACCGAGGCCCACCAGAAAGGCGTAGGTGCCGGTGCCCCCCGCGAGCCCCGTGGTCTCCGTGTCCAGGAAGGCGCAGCGGGAGAGGTCTAGCCCTGCCAGCCGGGGGTCCCTACCCAGCCATGAGAGCTGCTCGGGATCCACCTCCAGGGCCTCCTCCAGCCGGTAGGATCCGTGGGGGTGCCCGGCGGGGTGGTGCTGCTCCGCGACGAAGCAGTCGCCGCATGGGGTGGAGAGGTAGCTGCCCTCCACCACCCGGTCGATGGTGTACCCCCCTCTCCCAAGGGGAGAGGGTCGGGGTGAGGGCTGTCCCGATGGAGGAGCCTCCTCGCCACTCTGGAGGGTCGCACCGGTCTTCAGTTGGTAGCCGAGGCGGGCCATGCGAGCGCGGAGGTCGTCGGAGGTCATTGGGTGGCCCTTCCGGCGACGAGGGGCGTCGACTGCAGAGCCGGCCTCACGGCGGTGCTGAGGATTGTGCACGGTGTCGATGCCCTTGCACAAACGCCCGGGGCTAAAGCCGTCGGGCCGTTCCATGTACCCCGAGCCTCAGAGTAGGCACAACCAGCAGGCAAGGCCAGCCCGAGGCTAAAGCCATCGGGCTGAAAATACGAAGCCCTTCGGGCTGGGACCGGAGCCGCGTCGTTCATGCTCCTCGACCCTCCAGCTCATCGGCAGCCGCCCTCTCGAGGATCGGGACTGTTGTGCGGTCCAGATGGTGTTGCCGTTGATCCTTTACGTACCTGACCATCCTGTCCAGTTGCTTCCCATCGAACGACAGGATTCCGTATTCGGCTTGCCAGCCAAATGGCTCGGACGGCGCCAGCTTGTGGTTGGCAAAGTGGGAGCTGCCGCCCTTCAATTGAGCCACGAACTCGGACAATGCCAGTCGCGGTGGCACCGAAGCCACCACATGCACATGATCCTCAGTGCCTCCAACTGCGTGGACGAGGGCATCCAACGCAGTTGCCTTGCCGGCAATCACCCTCCACAGGTCTCGCGCCAAGTCAGGATGAATCAGTGGCTCCCGATTCTTGGTAGCCCAGACCACGTGGTAGAACAGCCGCCAGTAGGTCATGTGCGGCTCCCCCGCTCGACTCAGCCCGAAGAGCTTCGTCTTTTCAGCCCGATGGCTTTAGCCTCGGGCCACTGGGCATCCATCCTCGATTCGCATCCGGAGAACTGCCCCGGCAATCTCCATGCAGCTTGACTCCGACTCCTGTTCTGCCAGTGCGCCTGGTGGGGATGCGTTTCCCGTTAGGAGTCTTGTCCGGGGACGTAGTAGACCATCAGGCACCAGGTACGCTTATGTCGCGACCATACCCTCAGTCGATGCGCGCGTCTTCGAACCCCTCCAACGGAAGCATCGGGTTCTGATTCCGCGTATGCGCCTTGCCGGCTGGCGCGCAAATAGCCTCACACTCAACTTGGACCGCCTCGATGGGGCGACCATACAGCAGGAAGTCCTTGATAGCGAGCGGTTCGACGACACAGAGCCGACCCTTGCCAGTCGCCAAGTAGTCTCTCCTAACCTCCATCAGCAGACATCCGAGAACGTTTGTGCCGATCAGCATGTGCTAACCCACGGGCTTAGCTCCCCAGAACGCGTCTCTGCGCGACTCCTCCACGATCAGGCGCTCACCCGTCGACGCCAGGAGTGCGGAGAAACTGTCCCAGTTCTGGGCAAGTTTCACCCGCAAGCACCACCGCATGACGGATACACGAACGTTATCCCAATCTTCACGGGACCATCTCCGGTGGGGCTTGCTTTTCATCTTTGCGGTCATCGGGCTTCTCTGCTCAATGATGGTCCGCTGTACCTCCGGCATGAGGGGAAACCGACAAGCCTGATAGAGTGCTTCCGACGTGAGTATGCGCACGCCGTTGACGCAGAGAGGATAGCCTCCTGCCATGTTCGACAGTCCACCAAATCTCTCGTTCGTCTTGCAGAAGACGACACAGCTGCGGCGATCGTAAGCACGTTCTTCTAGCGGCTGCTTCAAAACGGGATCTCCTTCTCATCAAGGGCTGCATGCCGCATAGTCTTCCTCGGAAACAGGGGGTACCAGCGGCCGAGTGGATGGGGCGGCCGATACGCTTCGTCTCCATACCACAGAGCAAGAGGACAGCTGTTTGCAATGTTGCGGTAGGTGATGAACATCGATCCGAACCCTAACTTGGCAATGTCACATTAGGATGTGTTTGGATGCTGGGGAGAACGCTTCATCCGGCTTTTTCGAGCACGAGTGCGATTGATCAGGTGCTCGACCACCAGCGACGCCGCGCCCTCGGGTGTCAGCTCAGGCAAGGGCA
>DAHVXI010000078.1:0-10053 GCA_027356795.1 Chloroflexota bacterium
TACTCTCAGGGTCAGGCAAACGATCCGGTGGCCTACCTGGCCGCTCAACCCGACCTCGGCATCGTCAAGCGACGCCGCAAACACAGGGAGCGAGCTGCCCTTGACAAATGGCCTCAGGAGCTTAACTTGTAACCAATGCCCCGTGTGGCCGCCCTGGTGCTGGCGAGAGCGGATGGCACCAGCGGGCGAGTCTGTGGATGTTCAGCGGGTTATCGACGCGGTGATCGCGGTCAAGGGCGCCGGCACCAGCGGCAGCTCGGAGAGCTGGCCGGAGTGCCGGGCCGGCAGCCCAAACTGCCGCGACCACCACTGCTGCGTTTGGAAGCAGTGGGGCAAGAAGGGGTGGGGAAAATGGGAAACGGAACTGGAATGGCCAGAGGGCGGCGGGTCGGCGTCGTCAGCCCTGCTGCCGCTACTTCCCTCCCAGGTACTTCAGTATCCCCCGGGCGATGCCCCCCGCCACCAGGTCCGGCCGCCCCATCAGCAGGGTGCGATCCTTGGCTGTGGTCAGGAAGCCCATCTCCAGGATCACCCCCGGCGTCGTGGGAGCGATGGAGTGGTCGATGCCTCGATTGGCGAAGGCGTAGTAGGCGGTCATGTTGACGGTGATGGTCCCTGGATGGTTCGGGAGCCCCGTGGCGGCGGCGTACTCGCCGGAGATGGCGTTGAGCAGAGCATCGTCCTTGGCCAGTATGCTGCTGCGGCTGGAGCGGGCAAGTTTGTAGCCAGACAGGTTGGTGTTGGAGTTGGCGTCGCCGTGAAGGGCCACGAAGGCGTCTGCCTTGTACTGGCTGGGTACGGTGGAGGGGATGAGATCGACGATGAGGTTCTGCTGCTCCAGCAGGGCAGCTACCCGGCGCGCTATGTCCAGGTTGATGTCCACCTCCCGCCAGCCGCTCCCCTCGGCTCCCGTGGAGCCCCTGAGGCTGGCCAGCTCCGCTGCCTGCTCGGCGGCCTTCCAGTGGCCTGCCTGGATGCCGACTCGCAACTTTGGGGTCACCTTGGATAGGGCCGATGCGAGGGGCGCGGGCAGGGGCGGCACCGTCGGGGCGGGCGCGGGCTGCGGCGTGACGGTGGGCTGCGGCGTGACGGTGGGCCGCGGTGGATTGGTTGGGGCTGCCGTCGGTCCGGCTACGAGGGCCGACGGGTCCGTGGTTCGGCCGCCCCTGGAGCGTACGCTCTCTTCCGCGCTTGCCGGGCGGACGGCCGCGGGGTCCGAGGACTGGGATCCCGTCTGGTCGACGGAAGCGGTGACCAGGGGCTTGGACGAGTCCTCGTGAGGGGACCGTCCAAGGGGACCGGAGGCGAGGGCTACGCCGATCAGGAGGACCCCCACGGCCGTCACCAGGTGAGTCAGAGTCGATTCGCGCAGTCTAGGGCGTCGCACAGACAGATACCTCCCTGGGAGTTGTAGGGTCCGCTGCGCCCGTCCGCGCCGGGGAAAGGGCAAGGCTGTGGCAGGGTCATCCCCGGCACGCAGCGGGGGCGATTTGCTGTTGCGGAATTTCAGGTAAGGTCTGGTGAAATCGCGAGGTGTTCCCGGTAGAAGAGGATTACGCTGGGCGCATTATATCAGAAGACAGGCAAGTGTACATAGGGTGTCAGTGCGAGATTCAGAGGTAGACTGCACCTGTTAGTAGAAGATAGAGACAAGCAACTACTACGGGGTTACTCTTCCTCAGCAGCCACCATCTGGGAGGCGGCACCCGCGTCGAGCAGCTGCTGGACGCGTTCCGCCGAGTAGCCGAGGAGGGAAGTGAGGACCTCGCGAGTGTGCTCGCCGAGGGCGGGCGTCGAGGTGAACTCCTCGCCGGGGGTGCGGGACATCTTGACGGGATTGCCCGCCATGTGCACCTCGCCGGCTCGCGGCTGCTTCACCGCCACCACCATGTTTCGTTCCTTGATGATGGGCTCGGCAAAGGCTTTGTCCAGGGTGTTCACGGGGGCCGCGGGGATGCCCACCTCCTCCATCCTGGCCATCCACTCGGCGGTGGTGCGCCTCGAGAGGATCTCCTCCACGATCTGCTTCAGCTCGTGGCGGTTCTCTCGCCGCTTCTTGGCGTTCTCGAAGCGAGGTTCCGTGGCCATGTCGGGAACACCGAGGATCTGACACAGCTGCGCCCAGAACTTCTGCGAGCCGATCACCATGGCGATCTGGCCGTCCTTGGTGCGGTAGGCGCCGTGGGGGGTGATGCCCAGGTGTCCCGTGCCCAGGGGCTTGGGGACGACCCCGCTGAGGAAGTACCAGGGGACCCAGTAGGCCAGGAGTGAGACCTGGCAGTCGAACATGGATACGTCCACCTGCTGGCCGCGGCCGCTCACGCTGCGCTCTGCCAGGGCGGCCAGGATGCCGATGGCCGCGAACTGGCCCGCCGCGAGGTCGCCGATGGGGGCGCCCACCTTGGCCAAATCGCCATCCTCCTGGCCGGTGAGGCTCAGGATGCCACCCGCGGCCTGGACGCACAGATCGAAGGCCGCCCGATGCTTGTAGGAGCCGGTGGAGCCGAAGCCGGTGACGGAGCAGGTGATGACCCGAGGGTTGATCTCGCTGAGGATCGGATAGTCGATGCGCAGCCTCTGTAGCACGCCGGGCCGGTAGTTGTCCAGCACCACGTCGGAGATGCGCACCAGATCGTAAAAGGCTTCGCGGCCCGCCTGGGTCTTCAGGTTCAGGACGATGCCGCGCTTGTTACGGTTCACTGCCACGAAGTAGCCGCTCCACTCGCCCTGGTAGTAGGGTCCGATGTTGCGGAAGATGTCCCCCTCGGGGGGTTCGATCTTGATAACCTCGGCGCCAAGGTCCGCGAGGATCAATGTGCAGTAGGGGCCGGAGAGTGCTCCGGTGAGATCGAGGACCCGAACGCCGGTGAGCGCCTTTGCCATTCCTTCGCCCCCATCGAGCAAGCTTGAGATGCGCGGCCATTTTGTGGCTGGTGCCGACGCATGTCAAGCTCGCTCTATCGGAGGCTTGCTTCCATGGGCTCGGCAAGGTTCTGGCTGCCTTCGGCCTCGCCACTAACCAATGCAGTCCCGGCCGCTCCTTCCTCGGGCGGCCGGGACTGCATTGCGGCAGCTGGACGAGCCGCGGCTCGCCGGCCGAGCCACTCCTCGCCCGCGGGCGTTATCCTCACACCCCAAAGGGAAACGAGTCTGTTATTCTCGCGCCTTTCCCGGGCGACGATCAGTCCGCGCCTCTTCACGTCAGCCAGCAGCGCCGAAAGCTGATCCGGTCCTACCAGGAGGCCGGACCTCCAGAGGACGTTCTTCAGATCCCAATCGGTGATCGATGTGCCACTCTTCCATTGAGGCTTCTGCAGGGTGGAAAGGAGTAGCTGAATACAGTCTTCCTTATCCATCGACAGGCCCGCCAAATATGAAGATAGCGGTCAATCGCTAGCGATTCTTCTTGAAGCGCTCTCTCTTCAGTCGCTTCTTCAGCTTATGCTTCGTGATCTTCTTCCTGCGCTTCTTGACGACGGAGCTCATTCACACCTCCTTTTCCTAGGGTATTCCGTCCCCGGCCGGGGGCTAGCCACAGGGGGACCGTCGTATCTGTGGCTGTGGGCTATCGAGCGCATAGAAAGCCAGGCCCGCCCAGGCAGGCCTGCTGCAGGGCCACTTTACTAAGTTGGAGGCCGAGGCGCAAGTCCGGCTGAGTTGAGGGGCACCCGCTGGAGGCCTGTTGGCCCGGCCCTTCAGGGACGAAGATCACCGATTGCCCTCGGCAGCCTCGAGCTTGTCGACGTGGCTCACCCAGTGGGCGATCTCCTGGGCGTTGGTTTCGTCCAGCCATCGCTGGTGGATCTTGGCGTCGGGCCACGGATAGGTGCAGATCCTCCTCACCCTCTCCGGGGGAACTCCGGCGATCTGCGCGATCTCCTCGATGCGTTCCTGGCTGATCTTGAAGAACTCCTCGTCCTCTTTGAAAGGGCGATCGCTCTTGATCTCGTAGTCGTAGAGTTCTTCCTCGTCCATCTCTGGCATTGGCGTCATGCTCCCGCTGCTGGTTGGTGGCGCATCTTCGCGCTGGAACGATGCGGGGAAAGTATACTACAGGGAGAGGCTCCAGCCCTTCAACTGGTCGATCAGGGCGTAATTGGTGAGGTCCATTTGGATCGGTGTGACCGATACGTAGTCGTTGGCCAGGGCCCAGATGTCGGTGCCCTCATCGGCCTGGCCCGTGGGCTCGTCGCCACCGATCCAGTAGTAGCTGCGGCCGAAGGGGTCCTGGCGTTCGATCAGCTTGTCGCGATAGATCCTCTTACCCAGGCGGGTGACGAGTATCCCGCGAATCTGCTCTCTCGCCACGCTCGGTACGTTGACGTTGAGGAGGACGTCGGGCGCGATGCCTTTCTCCAGGGCCTGAGACGCCAGGCGAGCGGCAAACTGCGCCGCGATCTCGAAATCCCACTCTTGATAGGAGGCCAGAGAGACGGCGATGCCCGGCACCCCGTTGACCACGCTCTCCATGGCCGCCGCGACGGTGCCGGAGTAGGTGATGTCTCCGCCGAGATTCGCGCCCTTGTTGATGCCCGAGACCACGAGGGAAGGGCGCTCGCCGGCGAGGCCCAGCATACCCATCGCCACGCAGTCCGATGGGGTGCCGTCGCAGGCGTATCCTTCACCACCATCCCGCATGGTGACTCGGGTTACCCGCAGCGGCTTGTGCATGGTCTTGGTGTGGCCGGCGGCACTCCAGTTGTGATCGGGGGCGATGACCACCGTCTCGCCGACAACCGAAAGGGCGCTCCTCAGGGCGATCAATCCCTCGGAGTCGATACCGTCGTCGTTCGTTACCAGGATTCTCATTGCACCTTGAACTTCACGTCGCCGCTCGTGGTCTCGTTGCCGGCCGCATCCCGGGTGACCACCCGCAGGACGTGCTGCCCCGGTGCAGTGGGCCACTCCAGGGTCGCGGGGGAGGCGCTGCTGCTCCCGACCAGCTGGTTATCCACGTAGAAGTCGGTCTTGGCGATTCGGTGGTTGTCCGAGACGCCGGCGCTGAAGCTGATCTTCGGCATTTGAGCCTTGTTGAAAGTAGCGTCGTTCTGCGGGAAGGTGATGGCGACGGTGGGAGCCTGATTGTCCACGATCACCGGCACCTCTATCACCTTCGGAGCCGGCGTCACCGGCGGCGGGACGGGGGTTGGCGAAGGTTGTGGCGTGCCCCGCGGGGCGACTGGATTGGGTGCCGTAGTCGGCAGGACAGGCGGTCGCGCCGCGAGGGTTATGCGCAGCTTGTACAGGCCGTTCAGAGACCGGGTATCCCATCTCTCCAGCACGCCATTCTCCACGGGAGCAGTGTGCACTCCACCAATCGCCTTCCAGGAGGTTGGGTTAAGGCCCTCGCCGTACTCCACCCGGAAGGAAGCAAAAGCCTTGCCAGAGGCACTTCCTCGGATCTCCACCAGGCCTCGGACGGCCGCACCCGTGGTGGGCCTATCCAGCACCAGGGTGCTGTTGTCATCCCGGCTGGCCACCGGCTGGGGTGCCTGCTCCGGACCCTGATCGGAGGGAGCCTGGGGCGCCTCCGGCTTCCCAGCGTCCTTGGCCCAGGAGGCCCACTCAGCCGGATACACCTCCACCACCTTCTCCTCTCGATTCTCGGGCGGGGTCGAGGGCGTCGCCAGCTTACCGGTGGTCTTGTCCACCACAACCAACCGGTGGATGTCGCACTCCTTCGTAGGTGCCGTGCCTTTGACGAAGAGATCGGTGATCTTGGTGGGGCAGTACTTGTTGGGCTTCAGCCCGTCGGTGGGACAGATCTCCACCCTCTCCAGCCCGCCCGGCTGCTCGAAGTTCCTGGCCGGTGTCTCCTTCAGGGCCTGCTCCATGAAGTCGTGCCAGATGGGGGCGGCGGTCAGGCTGGAGAGCACCGGCGCTATCTCCTGGTTGTCGCTGTTGCCCACCCAGACGCCGGTCACCAGGTCGGGAGTGTAGCCAACGGTCCAAAGATCGCGGTTGTTCTCGGTGGTCCCGGTCTTGCCCGCTGCCGGACGGCTGAGCTTCAGCGGGCCGTTGGGCCCGAAGAGAGGGGTGCGGGCATTGTTGTCGGAGAGAATGCTGGTTATCAGGTAGGAGATCTGGGGCTTCAGCACCTCGGCCCGCTGGGGGCCGTTGTACTCCTCCAGCACCTTGCCCGAGCTATCCTCCACCTTGAGGATCGCAACAGGCTCCAGGGTCCTGTAGCCCGGCCTCTGAATCTCCTTGGACACCGGCTGGCCGTACATCGTCCCGTTGTTGGCGAAGACGCTGTAGGCGTAGACCAGATCCAGCAGCTTGACCTCGCCGCCACCGAGGGTGAGGCTGAGATCGTAGGGACCCTCGGGATCGAGAGAGGTGATCCCCATCTGATGGGCCAGGTTGATGGCGTTCCTCACCCCCACGAACTCCAGCGTCTTCACCGCCGGGACGTTCATTGAGTTGGACAGGGCGGTGCGAACGGTCACGGGCCCGTGCCACTTCTTGTCCACGTTCTGCGGCGTATAGGAGCGACCCATTCGATCCTTGAAGACGGTGTAGTTGTCCAGAATGACGGTACCGGGAGACCATCCCTTCATGAAGGCGCCGGAGTAGGTGATCGGCTTGAAGGTGGACCCGGGCTGCCGCTCGGAGGTAGCGATGTTCACCTGGCCGCTGATGCCACGGTTGAAGTAATCCACACTGCCCAGCATCGCCAGGATCTCACCCGTGTCGGGCTTCATGGCCACGAGGGCGGCGTTGTGGATGTTGTCCTTGGACAGCTTCTCCACCTGTCGCCGGGCGATCTGCTCGGCGGTGTGCTGCATGTCCAGATCGAGGGTGGTCCTCACCGTCAACCCCTGAGAATAGACCACCTGGGGGCCGTACTTTCGCTCCAACAGGTCGCGCACGTACATGACGAAGTGGGGTGCCTCGATGCCGTACTTCATCGGCTGGTACTCGAGGGGCTTCTTGAAGGCCTCGTCGGCCTGAGCCTCGGTGATATCTTCCTGCCTGACCATGGCGTCCAGCACCATGCGCTGGCGGCGCTTGGCGGCGGCAGGGTCCACCAGAGGTGAGAGCAGGGCGGGGGACTGGGGTATTCCGGCCAGCATGCTGGATTCCGCCAGGTCCAGCTCCTTGGCGGACTTGCCGAAGTAGGACTCGGCGGCGGCCTCGATGCCGTAGGCCACGTTGCCGTAGTAGATCTCGTTGAGATACAGCTGTAGGATCTGGTCCTTGGTGTACTGCTGATTGACCCGGTAGGCGAGGATCCATTCCTGGATCTTACGGTCGATGCTCACCTCAGGGGTCAGGTAGACCCGCTTGATCAGCTGCTGGGTGATGGTGCTGCCGCCCTGGATCTCTTCGCCGCGGAGGATCGCCCACGCGGCGCGGAGGGTACCCCGAACGCTGATGCCCGGGTTGTCGTAGAAGGTGGAATCCTCGATGGCAATGGTGGCGTTGATCAGCTGAGGGGAGACCTCGGACAGCTTGACGAAGGTCCTCTTGCCCGCCTGGGGGTCGAACAGCTCGTAGAGGAGCCGGTCGTGGCGATCCAGGATCTTGGTGGATCCGAACATCTGATGGGTCTGCAGGCTGTCGGGCGGGGGTAGTTTGTTGTCGTAGTAGCTGTAGATGGCGGCCACGGCGAGCCCGCCTGTGACCAGCATGAGAACAGTCAGGGAGAACAGGACCAGGATCGCCGTTCGGAAGACCGACCCGCCGGTGTTGTTGCGGCTTGCCCGCTTCCGGCGACGCGCAGAAGCACTCAATCTGTCACCCACATTCTTCGGCGGCTCTCAATCCACTCGCTGCGCGACGACGAAGTGGGAGATGCCTAGCGCTCGAAATGGGGTTCTCTCCAACAGGTCTGTAGCCCGTTGCAAGAAGGTCCCGAGGGAGGGACGGGTGGCGGCTACGTTGTCGAACCCCGGGTAGATGTGGGTGAACACCACGAAGCGGACGGAGAATCCCTCGAAGAGACTCCGGATGCCTCGAGCCGTGTAGACCCTGACGTGCGGGCAGAACTGGTCGCGCAGTGAGTCTGGTAGGTAGTTCACCAGTGGCAAGAGCCGGAAATGGTACTTCCCACGGAAGTAGAAGCCGTGGGTCTCCATCGGATAGAGTCTGTTGGGGGCGTAAATGACCACGTGACCGCCCACATCGGTGCAGCGCACGGCCTCGGCGATGGCCCTGTGGTCGTCGACGACGTGCTCTATCACCTCGTGAAGGAGGACCAGGTCGAAGCTGCGGTCCTTGAAGGGTAGATCCTCCGCCGGCGCCAGCGAGATGTTGGGAAGCCGCGTCTGGGCGGTCGCCACCTTCTCCGGGTCGATGTCGACACCGTAGACCTCAGAGCTGAACCGCCGAAACTTATCCACGTACATGCCGAGGCCGCACCCGACGTCCAGGATGCGCCGGCTTTCCAGGGGAAGGTGCTCGCGGATGAGCTCCAGGCGCCGGTCCTGTCCCCGTCTCCACACGTAGCTGGGATGCCCCAGGATGATGGCCTTATCTTCACTCAAGGGAGTAGTCCGAAGCGAATTAGATTGAGAACCTGGACAGCGGAGGCAAAGTCCCCAAGTGGACAGGGGCATCGTAGCAGATGGCGCCGCGCCTTTCAAGGCAGCGGAGCCGCTTTCCGGCTGACCCCGAGCGAAGCGAAGGACCGCGGTGCACGAGATCCTTCGCCCCGCTCGAGATGACGGCCGCCGTGGTCGAAGTAAGAGAGGCCGGCCCCGCGCGATATACGGCTGCCCCACGACCTCAGGAGGAGGTCGTGGCGTCCCTGGGCTGGTTCCAGTCGCTGAAGGTGCCCTCCCTGCCCTGGACCACGTCGTCGAGGAAGTGGTACAGGTCGCCGTTGGTAGTGGTATCCAGCTTTTGGAGCGTGTCCCGCTGGTTTTGGCGCGGCGAAGACTCGGCGTCGAGACCGGTGGTGGGCTGGCCGTTGACACCCTGCTGGATGTGTGTGGCGTTGTGGACGATAAGCCCTGCCAGCCATTCCCTCTGGGCATCCTGGCTGCTTCGCCAGTTCGATGGGAAGGCAGAGGACTCGTCGATGTTGAGGGCCCGGTTGGCCACGTCATAGGAAGGAGTGCCGGCTTCGTCGATCCGGAAGACGTACTGCCGCACCAGGGCGTATTGGCTAGAGGCCTTGGTGGAGAGCATGTTCAGGGCGGCGTTGACCTGGTCCACGAACCAGGAGGAGCCGGTGACGGCGATCGACGCCGGCATGCTGGGCGTTGGGACTGCCGGTGTCAGAGTTGGGGCCGGCACCGGCGTAGCGGTGGGCGGGACGGCCGCGGGCGCAGGCACGACGACGCCATCCTGCTCGAAGGCGGCGAAGAGGTTGGTGCCTGGTAGGTCGGCGGGCCTGTTGAGGCCGCTAGCCAGGGCGTTGTTGTACTGGAGGTAGAGCTTGCTGCCCTGGGCCTCCTGGGCGAGGTCGCCGGGGAGGTTGGAGCCTGTGAGGAGGCTCTTTACGTAATCGCCCAGCAGGATGCCCTGGGTTAGGCCCGAGCTCTTATCGAAGTGCATGATACCCCGCTGGAAGCGGAGGTAGACGAAGTTGCCGTTGTTGGGGTCGAGTGCGGGCTTGCTGGTGGGCAGGCCCCAGATCTCCAGGTTGATGAGAGGCAGGAGGCCGGCATCACCGCCGTTGGGGAAGGCGTCCTGTGCGGAGACGGTGCCCGCGAAGGTAGAGAAGAAGTTGGTGGGCAGGCCCTGCCAGTTATCAGGTGCGAAGTCTTTGACGAAGGCGATGGCCTTGGCGGCGTAGTTGGGGTCGTTGGGGGAGGGGGCCGCCTGGATAACGGAGGGGTCTGGGGCGGGGAAGGAAGAGCCGTTGATGTGGGTGTAGGGCAGGAGGTCCTGGTCCAGGAGGTTCAGGAGTGCGACGCCGCCGTCTGGGGTGAGCTGGAGGGCGGCGCGCTGGAAGAACTGGACCCTGGAGCCCAGGAAGTCGAACTCTCTGGAGATGGGGAAGCCGAGGACTCTGGCCCCACCCCTGTGGTCGAAGTAGTCGATGAACTTGTCGTTGTTGACGGAGAAGTTGGTCTGCGGGAAGGGTCTGGCGGCAGCGGCCGG
>DAHVXI010000085.1:0-7984 GCA_027356795.1 Chloroflexota bacterium
GGGGTTCTGGAGCAGCAGCCAGCTATCGACGGGGACGTCGCGGAATGTGGGCAGGCCGGCACCGAAGAACCAGTTGGGAGCCGGGGTGGCGACGCCGGTGACGGCCGTCGCGGCGTTGCCCGGGAAGCGGTACATGGCCCGCTCGGCGATCAGCGGCTGGTCGCTGTCGATCCGGGTGGAGAAGGCGGTGTTGGGCAGGATCTGGTTGACGAAGAGGCTGGTGCGGGAGTTGGGGGGCAGCAGCAGATCCTGGGGCATCGTGGTGCCGTTCTCCAAGAGGTAGTTCACCCGTGCGTATGCCGGCACGGGATTGGGGTTCTGGATCAGGACCCAGCTGTGGAAGGGGGAAGTGGTGGCCCCCTCGGCGAAGTACCAGCTTCGGGATGGCGCCGTGACCGCGGTGACCACGTGGCCGTCGAAGCCGGCGTACATGGCCCTCTCCGCCAGGAGGGGCTGCGAGACATCGATCCGGGTGCTGAAGGCGGCGTTGGGTACCAGCTGGTTGGCGTAGAGGCTGGTCCTGGAGGTGGGAGCCAGCAGAAAGTCGCGGACTATGGGGGACTGGCCCTCGGGCATGAAGGTGATTCGAGCCTGCACGGGCGTCGTATTGGGGTTCTGCAGCAGGAACCAGGTGTCGAAAGGGGCCGCCGTGCTGCCCTCGGCGAAGTAGAGGGATCTACTGCCGTTGGGGGTGGCAGGGGCCGGCCCAGGATTGCTCGTGTCGGCAACGGGCTGCGGCGGAGCGGGCTGAGGGGCGGCGGGTTGGCGGAGGCTGTTGAGGGCCTGCCACAGCTGGGGATCCTCGTGGCCCAGCCGCCAGGCAGCCACCCCGGCGAGTCCCTGCGGGGTGACCAGTGCCAGCTTAGGGTCCAGGCTGGCCCTATCCTCGAACCAAACCTCGTGATTGTGGCCATCTTTGGTGTAGCTGAAGCGGGCCGACTGTTGGGTCGCGTCGTGTTGGATGGCGACCCCCTGCTGGGCGGCGATGGCCGCGCTCTCGGGGTAGCGCACCACCACGGCCGGCGGTCCGGCCGTGGTGTCCCAGTCGTAGCCGTAGAGGGGAACCCCCAGCAGGATCTTGGAGGGGGGGATCTGGGACGCGGCGAAGGAGAGGGAAGCGGTTACCCAGGATATCGGAGCCACCGAGCCCGGAACGGTGCTGCGGGCGGTCCTGTAGCCGTAGGTCATCAGGACGAAGAGGTCGGAGTTGGGAGCCAGACCGGCGTAATCGAGGGCTCCCGCCCAGCCGGTGCGGGTGTCCGAGCTCTTGGCGGAGAGCGCCATGGTGACCAGCTTGCCGGCGGGCCGAAGGCTGGCCGCCAGCTGAGCCATGAACCGGGTAAGGGAGTCCCTGTCCTCGGGGTAGAGACCCTCGAAATCGATGCTGACGCCGTCGTAGTCGGAGAGGGCGGCGGCCAGGCTGTTGACGGCCGAGGCTCGAGAATCCTCGGTGGCCAGGAGGGCGCGCGCCGTGTCGGCTCCGGCCGATAGGGCGACGGAGAGGAGGGGCTTCGCCCCCAGGGAGCGGACGAGGGGGATCACCTCGGGGTTTGACTTGACCTCGAGGGATCCGTCCTCGTGGATGGACGCCCAGTGGAGCGCCACGTAATCGAGATCGCCGGAGCGCTGGCGCAGGGAGGCGAGGGAGGTCGGATCGTCGGGGACGTAGTATGCCCAGCGCACCATTCCCTGCCCTGGGGACGAGGCCCGGGCTGACGTGGCGGGGTGGACGCAGGAGGCCAGGAGGGCCCCCAGGAGGCTCGCTATCGAGAAGTAGAGAACGGATCGACGCAAGAGAGCAGACTCGCCTGTGTGGTGGTTGATGCGGGATTATAGCACGGCGCGGCTCTAGGGCGAACCGTCGCGGGGAGCGAAGCATCTCGATGGGCCGACGAGTGAGATCCTTCGGTTCTCTCAGGATGGCAACGAGATGGCTCTGCACGCTCCGGCGGTCGGGATGGAGTGGTGTAGAGTTGTGATATAATGCCGCCGCAGGCTACCCTGCTGCCCCGCTGGGCTCGTGATTTCCCATCTGTGATGCCCCAGATCAGCTTTCATGCGCCCCAAACTTTTCGCGGAGGCTTCGAGTTGGACAGAGGGGAGAGGTTCGACCGTTCTCGCTTTGGGGAGGACGACCTTCCGGCCGAAGTCGAGGCAGGCAGCGCAGCGCGCCGCCGGCGCGAGCAATCGGAGCAGGTGCACGCGAGGCTTTTGGGGCTTCTGGAGGATCTGGAGGCCCTGATCGAAAAGGGGTCGAGGATCCCCTTCAGCTCCATGGTATTGATCGATCGGGACGTGTATCTGGATGCCGTCGACGCCCTCCGGATCTCGATGCCCGAGGCGGTGGTGCAGGCCGAGCGGATCGTGCGGGACAAGGAGCGGATCGTCGCCCAGGCCGACGCTGAGGCGGAGAGGGTGATCTCCCTGGCGAGAGAGCAGGCTGCCTTCCTGATCTCCGATCGGCAGCTGTTGCGGGGCGCGGAGCTGCAGTCAGAGGCGATCCTCAACACCGCTCGGGAGGATGCCAAGGAGATAGTCTCCTCGGCGCAGAAGTACGCCGGCGATCTGCTGGCTCAACTGGAGGGCGAGGCCTTGCGGATCCTGACCGAGATCCGGAAGGCAGCGAGCCAGGTCCGGTAGCAAGGAAGGGGGCGGCGGGGAGACAGAGAGACGTCATCGCCCCGTCGCTCCGTCGCCCACTCTCCCCGTCGGGGACGGGGCTGGTTAGGAGTGGCGACAGTTGATGCGACGGGAGCGGGATCGGAAGGGCGTGGAACAGGAATTGATCGGCCTCACGGTCGGTGATGGATTCAAGTTTGGCTGCGGCTTCACCCTGGCCCTGGCGATAGGGGTGCTGACGGCGCTGGTGGTGTTGACCGGCTTCACGGCGGTCGGCATCTTCCTGGGGATCAAGCTGCCTCTCTTCGGGTAAGGTAGGGGCGGACGTCTCCATCCGCCCTGGCCTCGGGCCGGCAGCGTGGCGCGAGCGAGCGCAGCGTCGCGGCCGGGCCCTACAGGTTGCGATTAGCCGGAAAGGAAAAGGCCCGCTCTGGCGTTGGCGGGCCTGCCGCGTGCACAAGCTGTCGTGGGCGTGCGGGGTCAGCTCTCCTTGCCCACCTGATTGGCCAGAAGGATCGCCTCGGCCACCTCTCGCATGGACTTCCTGGTGTTCATGCTCAGCTTCTGGATCTTGCGGAAGGCTTCGGCCTCCTTGAGCCCCTGAGTGTCCATCAGGACCCCCTTGGCCCGTTCCACAATCTTCCGAGTCTCCAGGATGTTGCGGGTGTCGGTGAGCTCCTTCTCGAGAGCCTTGAACTCGCGGAAGCGGGCGAGGGCCACTTCGATGGCGGGGACGAGCTCCGATTCTCGGAACGGCTTGACAATGTAGCCGACAACCCCAGCTTCCTTAGCCCCTTCGATGAGCTCTTGCTGAGAAAACGCGGTCAGCAATAAGACCGGAGCGATGCGCTCTTCCGTGAGGATCTTGGCGGCCTGGATACCATCCAGGTCGGGCATCTTGATGTCCATGATCACCAGGTCGGGCCTGAGCTCCCGGGCAAGGTTCACCGCGCTGATGCCGTCCCCCGTCTCGCCCACCACCAGGTAGCCGAGATTGGTGAGCATCTCGCGTAAGTCCATCCGGATAATAGATTCATCGTCGGCGATGACCACGCGTGTCTGTGCCAACTCAGTCTCTCCTTGTCGAACTAGCTTGCAACATAATCCGGCATGCCGTAGCCGACACTGGTGGCGAGCTCTTCTTCAAGCCGCGGGCAACACCATGCAGTCATAATATACTGAGGCATAAGGCAGCGTCAACCTTGGGCGGACTGGCCTTCTACCAGGAGGTGGGGGAAGGCGACGCGGGCGTGGACGCCCTCGGTGTTGACCAGGGCGAACTGGCCTTTGAGGTCCTCCCTCACCAAAGTCTGGATGATCTGGAGGCCGAGGCTGCCGTCCCGTTCGATGTCGAAGCCGTGGGGCAGGCCCTGGCCGTTGTCGACCACTTCGATGACCATCTGGTCGGTCTGATCCTGGAGGGTGACCTGGATGGTGCCCTCGTTCTTGATCTCGAAGCCGTGCTCGACGGCGTTTTGCAGCAGTTCGTTGATCACGAGGGCGCAGGAGGTGGCCTGCTGGGGGGGTAGCCGGAAGTCCCCGCCTTCCAGGACGATGCGGATGTTCTTGACCGGGTCCAGGATCCCCTGAGTGACCTCGCTGAGGATCCGCTGGGTGACCTCCCGGATGCTGATGAAATTGGTCTCGTCCGGGCTCTCTTCCTTAGAAAGGAACTCGTGGACCATGGCGATGCTGAGGATGCGGTTGATGCTCTGCTTCAGCATGTCCAGCACCTCGGGGGAGCCGGTGCGGCGAGCCTGCATCCGCAGCAGAGCGGCGATGGTCTGAAGGTTGTTCTTGACCCGGTGGTGGATCTCTCTGATCAGGGCGGACTTGATGCGCAGCGCTTGCTCCTTGCGCTGCTCCTCCGTGATGTCCTCGATCAGGACGATGACGCTGCCGATCCGTTCGTTGCCGGCCAGCAGCCGCCTCAGCAGGCCGCGGCGGGGCGCCGGAGGGAGGGGGATGGCTCGTTTGACCCAGATGAGGTTGTGCTCTTCGATGCGCTGTTCGAGGCAGCGCGCCCGCTCCATGGCTTTGAAGCAGATGTGCTCCGTGGTGTCCAGCTCCGAGAGGCGGCGGCCCAGGAGGCTGGTGGTGTAACCCAGCTTCCGGTACAGCTGCTCGGCCAGGGAGCTCATGTAGAGAATGCGAGCGTTGTTGTCGATGATCAGGGTGGCGTAGTGCTCCCCCAGGCGGCCGACGACGCCGGCACCCTCGAGGTGGCCGGCCAGAAGCTCCTGGAGGAGATGGGCGACGGCTTCCCTGAAGATCGGGTTCTTCTTGCGGCGGCGTTCGTGCTCCAGCAGGTTCATCTCGGTGCTGAGGACGGCGATCAACTCGCCACGGGGGTTGCAGATCGGGAAGGTCTCCAGGAGGGTGGGAGCCCCGCGGATCAGCTGCCCCCTGATGCCGTGGACCATGCGGCCGGAGAAGAGCGCCCTATAGATGCTGGGGGCGACCTGGCGGGACATGGTGCGGCCGATCAGGGAGTCCGGATAGAGGGGCGGAACCGAGGTGGGTCGCCCCTGGGCGATCACCAGGGCGCGCTCATCTGCCTGGACGTAGAGGAGCAGGTCGGCGTGGGAGATGTCGGCAAGAAGATCGAGGCCCTCGCTGATCTGTCGCAGCAGGGCCAGGTCATCTGCCCGGAAGTCGATTCCGAGCTGGAATACGTCGGCCAGTTGCGCAGAATGGTGCTCCATTGCATCCACTTCCGACGTTCGTATGGGCTGGCTTCGCACGTACAAGGTGCTTCTTCTGCTTCCAGGCTCCCTCGGTGCCAGGCCTAGTCTGGATAAAACAGTGGTCGGGGTGGCCCGATTCGAACGGGCGACCACTTGAACCCCATTCAAGTGCGCTACCAGGCTGCGCTACACCCCGACGAGTACGCCCTTTGGAGGGGCGATGTTGGCTTGAGGGCCAACGTATGAAAATGTGCAGTGAGATTGTACCAGACTTTGGGACGGTGCCGCAAGTCCAGAATGGCTATTGACGCACGTGGTGGAAGATGGCAAAATAGCCTGCGGGCTGTATGCGCCGCGCTGTTCGGGAACCGGGCCGAGGTTTCCGGCGGCGATGCAGCCGCGAAGCCTGGTGTTAATCCCCACCAAATTATCCAGCAGTGCGTTCCAAGTAAGGGTGGAGGTAGCATCTCCATGGGGTGCTTATGAGCCGCTGCCTTAGAGGGTCTGTGGTGAGCGCTGTGGCGCGCTTGGCGGTCGCTCTGTGTGCGGTCGTCGCGTTCGTTTGGTGGGCCGAGCCGGCGGGGGCCTTCGAGCCCTGGTGGGTCCAGGCCCATCAGGAGACTCAGCTGTGGTCGGGACCCGACGGCGGCGCCGTTTCCCTCGGGAGAGTCTCCCAGTGGGGTTACCTGCAGGTGGTGAGCCCGCAGGCCGGGAAGCGGCTGTTTGTCTTGAACCCGCAGACGAAGAATTACGCCTACGTGGACGCCGCGGCGGTCGGCCCGAGCGCCCCTCCCCCCAGCCCTGCTGGGGGTTCGGCGGCGACCACGCTGGTCGCCGTGAGTGACGGGAAAACTGCGGCCGTGGCGGGCAGCGCTCCTTTCGAGCCCTGGTGGGTGCAGAACCATCGTGAGACGCAGCTGTGGTCGGGGCCGGACGTCGGCGCGGCCTCCTTCGGGCAGGTGGGCCAGTGGGCCTACTTCCAGGTAGTCGTGCCGCAGCAGGGGTCGCGGCTGTACGTCTTCAACCCGGTCAGCAGGAATTACGCCTACATCGACGCGAGGGCAGTGGGGCCCAGCGGTCCATCGCCCCTGGCTCCGCGGCCGCTGCTGGTGACGGCTTCCGGCGATACGCTGCGGAATGCGCCGAGCCCGGCGGTCGATTATCAGCCCTGGTGGGTCGGGAATTTCAGGGAGACCGAGCTGTGGGCCGGCCCCGATAAGGATGCGAAGAGCCTGGGGAAGGTTCCGCAGTTCCGGCGTTTCATGGTGGTGGAGCCGCAGAAGGGTGACCGCTTGCGGGTCTGGAGCCCGGAGAAGGATCAGTACGGCTACCTGGATGCGGCGGTCGTGGGACCGTCTGGGCCGTCGGTGTGGCTACAGGCTCGCGCTCCCAAGCTGCTGGGGGAGTTGGATCTGCCGGGGCGGGCGGTGTCGGTGCCGGAAAAGGCGTACGTGAGGAACTTGCCCGTCTACGACGAAGAGACGGAGCTGAGACCGGTAGCGAACAATACTCCGCTGCAGGTGCGGCAGTCCGTGATGGCGGCCGACGGCACGGAGTGGTACACCGTGGGGGAGGGGCAGTACATTCGGGCTGGCGACGTTCGGATCCCGAAGCCGATAACCACGGTGGGCTTGAGGAGCGGTCGCTGGATCGACGCCGATCTGGGCGAGCCTACGATGATCGCTGCCTACGAGGGCGAGAAGATTGTGCGGACTATGCTGGCCATCCGGGGCATTGACGGGGCGCCGACGACGGTCGGGACCTTCAAGATCGTGCGTCGGGTCGACAACGAGACGATGGACAGCGAGACCATAGGTATTCCTCGCGATAGCCCTAAGGGATACCTCTTGAAGGACGTTCTGTACACCCAGTACTTCACCAACGACGGGGCCGCTCTGCACTACAACTGGTGGCTGGGGAATTTCGGTTTCCCCGGGAGCCACGGTTGCCTCGGGGTCAGCCTGGAGGACGCGAGGTGGTTGTGGCAATGGGCACAGGTCGGGACGCCCGTAGTGGTGCGGGACAGCAGCGGTGATGGAGCGCTGATGGCCGCTGAGAGCTTGGCGGCCGAGAGCGAGCACTGAGTCGACGGCTGTTTCGGTGAAGTTCGCGTTCTGATCCTCCTTCTAGGCTGGTTTAGCGGGTTTGTCACCCTCCGTTCCTGCTTTCTTCGAGTGCCGTCGGACTGTTGGCGACGGCGTTTCGCCTCCGTGGCAGAAGCGCTAACAGACGCCGAGGGACGTTGGCGGTATGATTGGCGATAGCGGGTAATAGCGCTAAATGGTGTATGTTGGCGGGTTGGCGGGGAGAAAGCGCTAAGGTAGGGCGAGGAGTCGCTTCCACCAGGGTCGGACCGGATCCTGTTCGCCCTCCTCGGAATGGGGCTGCAGACGGTCGAGCTCCTGCTGCAAGAGACGCTCGCGGGTGCGGGCGTCTTCTCGTTCCTGGAGGACGGTGCGCAGGTAGACGTCCATGAAGGCCAGGGACTCCTTGAGGGCCGTGATGGACCTGTCCTTCGCCTCCAGCGCTTCGCGCAGCGAGAGGTCGAGCTGCTGGGGCGGGCTCGCATGCTGGCCGGCGGGGGCCGTGAGGGCGATCGCGGCGGCCTCCTGGGGGATGGCCGTCTTCAGCCTCCGCCTGGTCTCCTCGTAGGTGAGACCCTGGGCGAGGAGATCCTT
>DAHVXI010000008.1:0-11674 GCA_027356795.1 Chloroflexota bacterium
ACCATTCTCTTTTCCATCGTTCTCCCTCCTAGGTTGCAGGTCCGGGGTTCTGGGTCGGGGGTCTGGGGCCGGCTGCTTCTTCTCCGGTCCCTGACCCCTCGCCCTTGACCCCCTAAATCAGGTAGAGGATGGTGAACAGCACCACCCAGACGGCGTCGACGAAGTGCCAGTACAGGGCGCTGGCCTCCACGCCGACGTGACGCTCGCCGGTGTAAGCGCCCTTGCCTGCCCGAACCCATATCAGGGCCAGGAAGACCAGTCCGGCGAAAACGTGGGCCCCGTGAAAACCGGTCAGGGTGAAGAAGGTCGATCCCAACAGTCCGTCCCTCAACCCGAAGCCGGCGTGGGTGTACTCGTAGGCCTGTCCGCCGAGGAAAGCAGCCCCCAGGGCGATGGTGGCGAGAATGCCTCCTCGCAGCACCGAGACCTTCCCCTCTCGCATGCTGAGGTGAGCCCCATGCATGGTGAGGCCGCTAGACAGCAGCACCACGCTGTTGAAGATGGGCACCATCAGGTCGCGAGGGGGTGTGTCCGGCGGTGGCCAGACGCCCGCTCGTACCCGCAGGTACAGGTACGAGGCGATCAGCATGCCGAAGAACAGCGCCTCCGTGGCGATGAAGGTCCATAGACCCAGCATGCTGGGGTTCACACGTGCGCTCAAGGGCTCCTGAGTGCGGCTCATAGGCCTAGCGATCATGATTCATAAGCCCCCACCCTTTCCCCCAGGAAAGTGGCTGTGAGAGTCCCCTCAGGGCTTGGGGACGCCCCAAACCCCGCCGGTGGCGAAGCCCCTGGACCCCCTCACGAAACCCAGGGCTGCCACAGCCACCCGACGATGGCAGCCAGCAAGACGACCGCACCCAGGGCGGCGATGAGCCAGTGACTCAACAGCCCCACGGCGACCAGCAGCAGCCCCACCGCCAGGACCGCCGGCCAGGGACTGTGCTCGGAGGGCTGGAGCGCCGCCCTCCCGCTGGCCGGATGGGACGACGCCCCGGTCTTCGGCTGAGCCACGCCCTCCTCCGGCCCTGTCTTCACGCCAGGCTCAACAGGCCCGTTCAAGGCGGATCTCGACCCCCGACTCGAGGGCATCTCCCTGTAGCTCTCCTCACCCAAAGTTGTGAGCCTCCCATACAGGCTGAAGGGCCGCACGGCCCCACTAGTGTGCAGCCAGGTAGTCCGCCTTGTCCGGATGCTTCTCGTCCCACAGGGGACGCCGGCTCCGCACCTGCGGGAGCCGGTCGAAGTTGTGCATCACCGGAGGCGACGCCGCCGCCCACTCCAGGGTCCAGCCGTCCCACGGATCCGGTCCGGCCACCTTTCCGCCCCGAAGGGTGATGATCAAGTTCAGGACGAACGCCAGGACGGCCGCGCCGATGATGTAGGCCCCGATGGTGGACACCATGTTCAGGTCGTTCCAGCCCATGTTGGCGTTGTAGGTCCAGATCCGGCGGGGCATCCCCAGGATCCCCAGGATGTGCATGGGCTGGAAGGCCAGCAGGAAGCCGGCGACCAACAGCCAGAAGTTCAGCTTCCCCAGCCGCTCGTCCAGCATCCGGCCGGTGATCTTGGGGAACCAGTAGTAGGTGCCGGCGAAAACGCCGAAGGCGGTGCCGCCGAACAGCACGCTGTGCAGGTGGCCGACCACGTAGTAGCTGTCCTCCACCTGCCAGTCGAAGGGGACGACGGCCAGGGACACGCCGCTGAGACCACCGATGACGAACAGCCCGATGAAGCCCAGGGCGAACAGCATCGGTGACTTCAGCCGGATGGCCCCGCCCCACAGGGTTGCCAGCCAGTTGAAGATCTTCACTGCCGTGGGGACGGCGATGGTGAAGCTGGTGAATGCGAACACCGCCTGCGCCGTGAGACTCAGGCCCACAGCGAACATGTGGTGGGCCCAAACGGCGAAGCTCAGGACGCCGATGGCCACCGAGGAGTAGGCGATGAAGCTGTAGCCGAAGATCGGCTTGCGAGCGAAGACCGGGATCACCTCCGAGATGATACCGAAGGCCGGCAGGATCAGGATGTACACCTCCGGGTGGCCGAAGAACCAGAAGAGGTGCTGCCAGAGGAGGGGATCCCCGCCGTTGGCCGGGTTGAAGAAGGCGGTGCCGAAATGGCGATCCAGGTAGAGCATGATGGCGGCAGCCGTCAGGCTGGGCAGGGCCACCAGGATGATGAACTGGTTCACGAAGGTGGCCCAGATGAAGAGCGGCATCCGGTTGAAGGTCATTCCAGGCGCCCGCAGCGTCAGAATGGTGACCAGGATGTTGACCGCGCCCGCGATGGAAGACATTCCCAGCATGATGATGGAGAGGCTCCAGAAGTCCATGCCGGCACCCTTGGAGAAGGGCGATTCGGTCAGGGGCGCGTAGCTGAACCACCCCGCGTTGGGCGCCCCACCGGCCAGGAAGCTGCTGTAGAGCAGGAGGCTGGCGACCAGGTAGCTCCAGTAGCTGAAGGCGTTCAGCCGCGGGAAGACCATGTCCCTGGTGCCGATCATCAGCGGCACGAGGAAGTTGGCGAAGCCGGCCAGCACGGGCATCCCGAAGAGGAACACCATGGTGGTGCCGTGCATGGTGAAGATCTGGTTGTACTCCTCGGGGGTCAGGAAGTTGTTGTCGGGCCGCATCAGCTGTGTCCTCATCATCATCGCCATGGCACCGGCGGCGAAGAAGCAGACGAAGCTCGTGCAAAGGTAGAGGACCCCTATCCGCTTATGGTTGGTCGTGGTGACCCAACCCCAGATCCCTTCCTCGTACCACTGGGGCCGGGGCCACGTTTCCGCGCTGCTCGCCATCAAGACCTCCCCCTCGGGCTAATTCAGCTTCTCGAGATAGGCGACCAGTTGGCCTACGGTCGCCTGATCCAGTTTCAGGTTGGGCATGCTGTTGCCGGGCTTCACCCCTTGCGGGTCCTGCAGCCACTTCGCCAGGTTGTCGGGGGTGTTGGGCAGGGTGTTGGCCGCCAGGCTGGTGCGGCTGCCGAAGTGGGTCAGGTCGGGTCCCGTCTTACCCTGGGCCGCGCTGCCGTTGACGGTGTGGCAGCCCCCGCAGCTGCGGAGGAAGGCCCCCTGGCCGGCCTTCTGTGCGTCGGTGGCAGGCTGGGCTCCGGGGCTCTGCTGGGCCTTAACCCAGGCCGAGAAGTCCGACGGAGTGTCCACGATCACCTTGAAGGCCATGCGGGCGTGCTCGGTGCCACAGAACTCGGCGCACTCCCCCTCGTAGCTGCCCGTGGCGGTGGGCAGGAAACTGGAGTAGTTGACCTGGCCGGGGATCATGTCGGTCTTGCCGCCCAGTCGGGGGACCCAGAAGCTGTGGATCACGTCGGCGGACTCCAGCTGCAGCTTGATGGGCCTTCCCACCGGGACGTGCACCTCGTTGGAGGTGACGACCTGCGAGTCGGGGTACTCGAACTTCCACCACCACTGGTATCCCACCACCCGCAGCACCAGGGTGTCGCCGGGCCACGCGGAAGCCTGGGGCAATGCTGCCTGCGGCACCGAGCTGGCCTCGCCCATCGTCCTGACGGTCAATCCCAGGGTGGCGAAGAGGACGATGGCCGTGGCCACGGTCCAGCCGGTTTCCAGGCGAAGGTTGCCGTGGGTCTGCACCGCCTGCTCCTCGGGCCGGTTGCGGAACCGGAACACCGCCGTCAGCAAGAGGACTTCCACGAGTAAGAAGACGATGCCGGCGACGACCAGGAGGTAGATGGATAGATCGTGAATGGCGGTGGCTCCCGGCGACTCGGGCCGGAAGATGGCCGCCGGCACGGACTGGCAGCCGGCCGTGGCCAGGGCCGCCGGGGCGAGAAACGGGAAGATCCTTATGGCGTCCGTCATGGCGTTCGTCGTCGACCGCACCTTCTTCTTCCTCCGAAGAGCAGAGCTAGGATAGTCCTGGGAGGGAGGTCCCCCCGCTCAAGCGATCCAGGATCAAGCTGCCGAACAGCACGGCCAGGTAGAGAATGGAGTATCGATAGAGCTGCCGGGCAGCCTCGGGGGTGCCTCGGTGCAGCAGGAGCATCGCTCGGAAGAGCAGCCAGCCGGCGAGCAGCAGCGCCACGGCGAGGAAGAGGGGGCTGGCGAAACCGGCCGGCGCCAGGAGAAGGGTGAGCAGGAACAGCAGCGTGGCGCAGGCCAGGATTCGGCGGCGGGTCTCCTCCTCACCTCGGACGGCGGGCAGCATGGGAACGGCCGCCTGGAGGTACTCCTTGTTCCGGACCAACGCCAGCGACCAGAAGTGGGGCGGCGTCCAGAGGAGGATGATGGCGCCGAACCAGAGGGCCCAGGACGAGATCCGGCCCGTCGCCGCGGCCGAGCCGACCAGCAGGGGCATGACCCCGGCCCCGCCCCCAATGACGATGTTCAGTGGAGTGGCGCGCTTCAGCCAGAGGGTGTAGACGATCACGTAGTAGAAGACGCCCGCCGCCGCGAGTAGGGCGCTCAGGGGGTTCACCCCGACGGCGAAAACGGTGACGGATAGGAGGCACAGCAGCAGGCCGAAGGCGAGGGCCCTGGCGGGTGGGATCCTGCCGGAGGGCAGGGGCCGTCCCTGGGTGCGCGGCATCAGACGATCCATGTCGCGGTCGAGGTAGCAGTTGAGAGTGTTGGCTCCGCCCGCGGCCAGGGCCCCACCAAGCAGCGTCAGGGCCAGCAGGGTGAGGGGCGGATACCCCGGCCGGGCCATCACCATGCCGGCCAGCGCCGTTACCAGCAGCAAGGCCACGCTACGCGGTTTTGTCAGACGAATGTAGTTCATCGCACAACCTCGTGCTCGATCCCAGACAGAAACTGGAAGTACTGAAGGCAACCATCTGCGACGCAGGGGACGAACCGAACGACAGAATGGCAAGAAACATGCCTTATTCTCACATTTCCCACACCCGCCGGTACAGCCCCTCCCTGGCAAGCAGCTCCCCGTGGCGACCGCGATCCACCACCCGAGCGTCCCTCATCACCAGGATCTGGTCTACCGCCTCCAACCCCGTTGGCCGGTGGGTGACCACCAGGGTGGTGCGACTCGCCATCAGGGCGCGGAGGGCGCCCATTACCTCCCGCTCCGTCAGGCTGTCCAGGTTGGCCGTGGGCTCGTCCAGGATCAGCAGGGGCGCATCCTTGAGCAGCGCCCGGGCGATGGCCACTCTCTGGCGCTCCCCTCCGCTCAGCCGCAGGCCCAGCTCCCCGATGGCGGTTTCGTATCCCCTGGGGAGGCTCCTCACGAAGAGGTCGAGCCGGGCCTGCTGCACCGCCCGATCTATCTGCTCGTCGGTGGCCTCGGGCCTCGCGATCAGCAGGTTCTCCCGAAGGGTCCCGTCGAAGAGGTGGGTCCGCTGGGCGACCACCCCGATCCCCCTCAGCAGCTCCTCCCGATCGTAGCTGCGCAGATCCCGCCCCCCCAGGGTGATCTGCCCCTCCTGGTAGTCCCAGAAGCGCAGCAGCAGGCCGATCAGGGTGGACTTGCCGGCGCCGCTGGGGCCGACGAGGGCGAGGCTGCCGCCCTCGGGTAGCCTGAAGCTCACCCCGTCCAGGGCCGGCGGCTCCCCGGGGCCGTAGCGGAAGCGGAGATCCTCCACCACGAGGCTGGGGGCCGGGGGGCGGGGGTCGGGGGACCGAGGACTGAGGACTGAGCAGGAAGGAGGGATCTCATTCCCCGGTCGGGCCTGCAGCCGTTCGCCGGGCGGCGGGGCACAGGGCCCCGCCCTACTTCTGGTTTCTCCCCGTCGCCCACTCGCCCCGTCTCCCCGTCGGTTGTCCCCGCGTCCCCCCGACCCCCGTCCACGATCTCGAACAATCGCCGGGCTGCCTCCAGGCTGCTGCCCATCTGCTGGAAGGCCGCGGGCAGGGGGGCCACCGCCTCGAAGCTGGCCAGGGCGGCCAGGGTGACCACCGGCAGGTAGACTCCCTCCAGCTTTCCTCCGGCGACCAGTGGGATCGCCGCCGCCAGCACCGTCCACATACCCAGGTTGGATAGGAGGCTGCTGAGTCCGCTGTGTAGCCCGGTAATCCTGGCCATCCGTGCCTGAGCGGCCGTCCACCGGCGGCCCAGCTCCCGCGCCCGCTCCATCTGTCGGGGACCCTGCCCGAAGGCGAGCAGCTCTGCCATGCCCTGAAGGCCGTCCACCAGCTGGACGTTCAGCTCTCCCCGCAGCCTCGTGGCCTCCCGCCCCAGTCCGCGGCTCCCGAGGAGGGTCAGCAGGGGCAGGGCCATGCCCGAGAGCAGCAGGAAGACCGCCAGGATCCAGGCCAGGGAGGCGTCGAAGGCGCTCAGGAAGAGCACCATCACCACGCCGATCAGGAGGGCCACCACAGGGGGGGCGATGACCCGGACGTAGAAGTGCTGGAGGGTCTCCACCTCAGCCACGATCCGGTTCAGCAGATCGCCAGCGCGCTGCTGCATCATCCAGGCGGGGGGTCGGGGCTCCAGGGCCTGGTAGAAGCAGACCCTCAGGCGGGCCAGGAGCCGGAAGGTCACGTCGTGGGAGACGTAGCGCTCCAGGTAGCGGAACAGCCCCCGGGCCAAGCCGAAGAAGCGCACCCCCACGATGGCCACGGCCAGATCCGCCACCGAGGGGTGGAGGGCGGCGCCGGCGATCAGGAAGGCGGCGGTTGCCATCAGGCCCACAGCGCTGCCCACCGTGGCGAAGCCCAGCAAGGCCGACAGGGCCATCCACCCCTTGAAGGGGGCCACCAGGCGGAGCAGGCGGACTGCCGTATCCCTGGCGTTCAGCTGTTCTGCATCGCCCCGCCGCGGGAGTAGAGGATGAAGCTCTCTCTCCCCTTGGGAGAGGGTCGGGGTGAGGGCCGGCCCAGTGGCATCGAAGTGCCGGCTCTCGCCGCCGCGCGGTCCGAGTGTGGCTGCAGGCTTACGATCGTTGTCGAAGCAGTCGGGTACAGGGGAACAGTCACTTTGTAGTAACGACTTCAGTCGTTCGTTCTCGTGGCGAGGGGACGAACGACTGAAGTCGTTACTACCTGATTCGCCGTCTCCATACGCCTCCACCAGCCGATGGTACAGCCCCTCCCGCCGCAGCAGCTCCGGGTGGCTGCCGCTCTCCACCAGCCGCCCATCCTCCAGCACCAGGACCCGGTTCGCCCGCCGCGCGGCCCCCAGACGGTGGGCGATGGCCAGCACCGTGCGCCCCTCCATCAGCCGCTCGAGGGTCTCCTGGACCAGCGCTTCCTGCTCGGGGTCCAGGTGGGAGGCTGCCTCGTCCAGGATCAGGAAGGGGGCGTCCTTCAGGAAGGCCCGGGCCAGGGCCAGACGCTGGGCCTGCCCCCCGCTCAGCCGCTCGCCCCGCTCCCCGATCGCCGTGTCGTAACCCCGGGGAAGGCCGAGGATGAAGTCGTGGGCGCCGGCCAGTTGGGCCGCCTGGATCAGCCGCTCCTGGGGCGCCTCGGGGCAGGCTACCCGGAGGTTGTCGGCCACCGTGGCGTGGAACAGGTAGGGGTTTTGGGGCACCCAGGCCAGCTGCCGGCGCCACTCCCCCAGCTCTAGATCGCCCAGGGGCCTTCCCTCCACCAGGATTCGGCCCCGGTCGGGCCGGAGAAATCCCAACAGCAGGTGGGCCACGCTGCTCTTGCCGGCCCCGCTGGGGCCGACCAGGGCCACCCGCTCCCCCTGGGCGATCTCGAAGGTGACCCCCCTCAGGGCCGGCCGCTCGCCGCCGTCGTAGGCCAGGTCGACCGCCTCGAAGCTGATGTAGGGAGGTGTGTGTGACGCGGGGACGCGGGGACGCGGACACACGGGGATAGCCGGATCGAAGGAGGTGGGAGCGGCGGTAACGCCTCTCCCTCTGGGAGAGGCCGACCGAAGGGAGGGTGAGGGCTGACGCGTTGCCAACCAAACAGCCCTCACCCCGACCCTCTCCGCGTCCTCAGCCTCCCCGTCTCCCTGTCTCTCCGTCTCCCCATCGGGGGTCTCGAGGATCTCGAAGATCCTTCGGGCGGCGGCCACCCCGGAGATGCCGGCGTGGAAGCCGGTGCCCAGGTTGCGCAGCGGCAGGTAGAACTCCGGGGCCAGGATCAGGACGAAGAAGGCCTGCTCGAAGGAGAGGGTGCCGTACAGCAGTCGCAGCCCCACCTCCACGGCCACGATGGCCGTGCTGAGGGTGGAGAGCAGCTCCAGCGCCAGCGCTGACAGGAAGGCCACCCGCAGCACCCCCAGGGTGGTGGCTCGGAAGCGGTCGCCGACCTGCCCGAGGATCTCCAGCTCAGCCCGGCTGCGACCGAACAGCTTGAGGGTGGTCAGCCCCTGGAGCACGTCCAGGAAGTGGGCGCTCAGATGGCTGAGGGTCTCCCACTGGCGGTGGGTCAGCGCCTCGGCCATCCTCCCGATCAGGATCGTGAAGAGGGGGATCAAGGGGGCGGTAAGCAGGAACACCAGCCCCGAGAGCAGGTCCAGGGGGAAGACGAAAGCCAGGATGGTGATGGGCACCAGGGCAGCCAGGGCGAGGCTGGGCAGATACCGGCTGAAGTAGCCCTCCAGCGCCTCGACCCCCTCCTGGAGGGTGTTGGCCAGCTCTCCGGTGCGCTCGCCCGAGCTGAAGGCCGGACCCAGCGCCAGCAGGCGGGCGAACAGCCGTTCCCGCAGCGCTGCCTTGATCCGGCCCGCCGCCTGGTGGGCGGTGACCTCCCGAACCCCGACCAGGGCGGCTCGGAACACCACCGCAGCCAGCAGGAGCAGCAGCAGCCCCCACAGCTGCTCCAGGGATCGACCCTCCAGGAAGACCTGGGTCGTCACCCTGCTCAGGTAGAGGGCCTGCAGGACGGTGACCACTCCTGCCAGGAATCCCAGCCCGACTGTGAGGGCCAGCCAGAGGCCGGCGGTGCGGGCCTCTCGGAGAAGTCGCTGGTCGAGATTCATGGAGGGTTTGTTTCCTAGATGGTTTGGCTGTAGAAGCCATGGAACGCGGCGTTCCATGGCTTCTACAGGATCAGTATTCCAGCGACTGCGACCTTCCCACCCGCTCCCGGAACACCCAGTAGCTCCACCCCTGGTACAGCAGGACGAGGGGCACGAAGATCGCTGCCACGATGCTCATCACCTGCAGGGTGTAGGCACTGGAGGAGGCGTTATAGATGGTCAGGCTCCATCGGGGGTCCAGGGTGGAGATCATCACCCGAGGGAACAGCCCGGCGAAGACCATCATGGTGGCCAGGGCGATGGCCAAACCGGTCATGGCGAAGGCCCAACCCTCGCGTCCGGCTCTAACCAGCACGCCGGAGAGCAGAAGCGCCATCGCCGCCGGCAGGGCCAGGGCGGTGGGGTTCGCGACTGGCCTGGTGAAGAGATCGGTGGCGAAGTAGCCACCGGCCAAGAAGAGGGCCACCAGGACCACCGCCGGCAGCCACAGTCGCGAGGCCGCGGTCTGGGCCTCCCGCATCATCTCGCCCCTGGTCTTGAGGGTGAGGAAGAGCGCCCCATGGAGCAGGAACAGGGCGACGAAGGCAATGCCCCCCAGCAGGGCGTAGGGGTTCAGCAGGTTCCAGAAGCCGCCCACGTAGTTCATCTTGTCGTCGATGGGCACCCCGGCCATCAGGTTGCCGATGGCCACGCCCCACAGCAGCGCCGGCAGGAAGCTGCCGACGAAGATCATCCAATCCCAGAAGCTGCGCCAGGTGGGGTTGGCGTCCTTGCTGCGGAACTCGAAGGCGACTCCCCGAAGGATCAGGGCGAACAGCATCAGGATCAGCGCCAGGTAGAAGCCACTGAAGAGGGTGGCGTACCAGTGGGGGAAGGCGGCGAACATGGCGCCCCCGGCCGTCAGCAGCCACACCTCGTTCCCGTCCCAGAAGGGTCCGATGGCGTTGATGACCACCCGACGGTCGCCGTCGTTCTTCGCTAGGAAGGGCAGCAGCATGCCGACCCCGTAGTCGAAACCCTCCAGGATGAAGAAGCCGATGAACAGCACCGCGATCAGGATGAACCAGAGTATGTTCAGATCCATACCATGCCTCCACAATCTGGATAGGGAACAGGGCTACGTACCTCAGTAGGCGTTGGCCGGTGCCGGCTCTTCCCGGCCGGCGGCCTCGCCTCGGGCGAACTTGACCAGCAGGTAGGCGTCGACCACCATCAGGGCGCCGTACAGCAGGGTGAAGCCCACCACCGAGAAGAGCACCATTCCGGCGGACACGGTGGGCGAGACCCCCTGGGACGTCTGCATCAGGCCGTAGACGATCCATGGCTGGCGGCCCATCTCCGTAAGGATCCAGCCGGTTGTGTTGGCCAGGTAGGGCAGGGCGATCGCCAGCAGGATCGCCTGCATCACCCTGGGATGCAGGTTGGCGCGACCCCGCAGGGAATGGTACAGGCTGTACAGGGCCACGAACAGCATCAGGAAGCCGGCCCCCACCATGGCTCGGAAGCTCCAGTAGGAGGTGATCACCGAGGGAACGTAGTCGCCCGGGCCGTACCTCTGCTGGAACTCGGTTTGCAGCTGGTTGATCCCCTTGACCTCCCCCTGGGTGGTGCGGTAGGAGAGCGCCGTCAGGAAGGGCTTCACCCGAATGGCGAAGACGTCCCGCCGGTTGGCCTCGTCGCCCCAGGTGAAGAGGGAGAGTCCGGCCGGGTCCTCGCTATCCCACAGCGCCTCGGCCGCGGCCATCTTCATCGGCTGGGCCTCGACCAGATGCTGGGCCTGGGCGTGGCCCAGTGGGATCACCAGCAGGGTGCCGATGGTGGCGGCCACGGCTCCCAGCCGGAAGGAGCGGCGGAAGGGCTCCAGGTCGGTGCTCTTCCTCCAGAGGTGGTAGGCGCTGATCCCCAGCATGAAGAAGGCCCCCGTGCACAGGCCGGCGGACAGCACGTGAGGGTACTGGGTGACCAGGTTCGGGTTGGTCAGCAGGGCGAGGAAGTCGGTCATCTCGGCCCGGCCGTTGCGCAGGGCGAAGCCGACCGGGTTCTGCATGAAGGAGTTGGCCACCAGGATCCAGAAGGCCGAGAGGTTGGAGCCGATGGCCACCAGCCAGATGGTGGTGGCGTGGAGCCCCCTGGGGAGGCGGTCCCAGCCGAAGACCCAGAGCCCCAGGAAGGTGGACTCCAGGAAGAAGGCGAGGAGGGCCTCGACGGCCAGGGGTGCCCCGAAGATGTCCCCCACGAAGCGGGAGTAGCTGGACCAGTTCAGGCCGAACTGGAACTCCTGGACGATGCCCGTCACGACCCCCATGGCGAAGTTGATGAGGAACAGCCTGCCCCAGAACTGGGCCATCCGCTTGTAGACCGGGTCGCCGGTGCGGAGGTACTGGGTCTCCAGGATGGCGACCAGGATGGAGAGTCCCAGGGTCAGCGGGACGAAGAAAAAGTGATAGACCGTGGTGATGCCGAATTGCATCCGCGCCAGTAGCAGCTCGTTCACAGAGGCCTCCTGATGGGGTCGGAATGCTGTACGCCAGAGATCGGGAATCGCCTTTGCCGGATTCGGACACAGAGGGATAGGGGGTCTTCAGGACACTCCTACTCGCAATAGTCGGGCCAGAGTGATGGCTAGTTCTGGGGCTTCCACACCTCCCACACCCTGCCCACCAACTCCGCGCCGGGCTTCAGGGTCGCCTGGCCGGGGGTCCAGCCGCAGGGGGTCACCTCCCCGGTCTCCCGGGCGTGCTGGAAGGCCACGATCCGCCGGATCAGCTCCGAGGAGCTGCGGCCCACGGCCGGGGCCACCATTTCCA
>DAHVXI010000028.1:0-8163 GCA_027356795.1 Chloroflexota bacterium
TTGCGCCAACGGTAGAAACGGGTGGCCACCGTCGCCGATGGGCCGTACCGCTCGGGTAGATCAGCCCAGGGTGCACCCGTGCGAAGCACCCATAGGATGCCATTTATGATGCGCCGATGGTCTTCGGCAGGACGTCCAGTATGCGGTTCTTGTGGTGGGAGCAGGGGCTGAAGCCTCTCCCACTGGTCGTTGGTCAAGTCTCCTCTGTGCATACCTTAGGTATGCCACCCTAGCTCTCCGGCGCCGAACCCGCAAAGTGCAGCGCCGAGGCCACGACCACGCGATTCTTCGCTACGCTCAGAATCGCGGCACACGCGCCTGGAGCCCCTTTGCTTCGCTCAGGTTGACAGCTAAGAGGCCCTGGCCGCGCTCCTGAGACTCGACGCGACTCCCGCCGTGCAGTATGATTCCCCCACTATGGCTGGATCCTCCCGCGCCAACTGGATATACCTCTTTCACGGCGAGGACGAGCTCTCCTCCCACGAGGCGGTTCAGGGGCTGGTGGCCCGCATGAAGGACTCCCCCCTGTGGGAGTACAACGTCGCCTCCTTCGAGGGGGAGAAGCTGGTCCTCTCCGACCTGATGACCCTCTGCCTGTCGCTTCCCTTCATGGCCGACAAGCGGCTGGTGGTGGTGACGAATCTCCTCACCCGTCTGGGGGATTCGGGGCGGGACAGCGGACGCGACGAACCCAAGCAGGAGCGTGCGCCCCGGGGGAGCAAGAAGGCCCTCCTGGAAGGGCTTCTGGAGTTTCTCCCCTCGGTTCCCGAGTTCTGCCGGCTCGTCTTCCTGGAGGAGCAGCTGATCCCCGAGAAGGACCCGATCCTCCAGGCGATCCGCAACCTGGGGGGCTACGTCAAGGCTCACCGGCTGGAGGAGCCCGGTGTGACCCTCTGGATCAGGTCGAGGGTCTCCAAGATCGGCTGCAAGATCTCCCCCGAGGCCGTGGACGAGTTGGCTGCGGCGGTGGGGCCCAACGCCCGGCTGCTGAACAGCGAGATGGTGAAGCTGGCGACCTACTGCCAGGACAGGGCCATCTCCAAGGAGGATGTGCGGGAGCTGGTGGCCGACGCCCGCAAGGCCAACGTCTTCGCCATGGTGGATGCCGTGGGGCTTCGCCAGCCGGAGGCGGCGGTGCGGGAGCTGCGGAAGCTGCTCTCCGAGGGCGACCACCCCCTGAGGGTGGTGGCCATGGTGGTGCGGCAGTTTCGGCTGTTGATCCAGGTGAAGGAGCTATCCGAGGCGGGGGCTTCCCAGGACGAGATCGCCCGAAAGACCGGGGCGCCCTTCCGGTCCGTCCCGAACCTCCGGCAACAGGCCCGCAACTTCAGCTTCCAGCAGTTGGAGCGGGCGTACCGGCAGCTGCTGGATTACGATCTCCAGGTGAAGACGGGCGCGCGGGAACCCGAGGCGGCGCTGGAGCTGCTGATCGCGGACCTCCTCAGAGCTGCCTGATCACCGCGACGACCTTGCCCTGAACCCTCAGCTCCTTGGGTGCCACGTAGATCGGCTCCATGGTGGAGTTGGCCGGCTGCAGCCGGACCCGATCCTTCTCCCGGTAGAGCCGCTTGAGGGTGGCCCTTCCCTCCGAGGATGGTCCGTCGGTGAGCAGCGCGACCACGATGTCGCCATCGTCGGCGCTCTCCTGGGGACGAACCACCACCAGATCGCCGTCGTCGATCAGGTCCTCGATCATCGACCTCCCCTTGACCCGCAGGGCGTAGCACCCCTCGTCGCAGATCTGCCCTGAGACCTCCAGCTCCTCCCGGTGGTCCTGCAGGGCCTCGATCGGCTCGCCAGCGGCGATCCTTCCCATGACGGGCACGGAGACCGAGCCCTGGCTCCGCCGTGGAAGGGTCCCCCCCGTGAGCTCGATCCCGCGGGAGACGTCCGGATCTCGGCGGAGACGTCCCAGCCGCTCCAGGACCCGAAGGTTGTAATCGACGACGGAGGTGGAGGAGATCCCGGCTTCCTGGCCGATCTCGCGGATGGTAGGGGGATAGCCGTGGCGCTGCTGGAATCGAGCGATGAAGTCGAGGATCCGTCGCTGTCGCTCGGAAAGTGCGCGCATGACCTTCCTCCGCAAATAGAAAGGGCCATAGAACGTTCGTTCTACGGCATTCTATCCACCCACCGGCGCTATTGTCAAGCAACGTTTAGCTGGAGGCCGGCTGCGCCGCGCCCGAAAGGCGGCTCCAGTGTGCGCGACGCGAGCGAGGGCATCGCTGCGGCCTGGCGGTCGCGAAGCTGCCGGAGGGCACGTTCATGGGGGTATCCCCAGAAACCCCACCGACAACGGTGGCTGCTCCCCCTAGGCGGTCGCTGCCTTCTCGGCCTTGGCCAGCCTCTTCATGAGGCGCGACTTGCGCCTGGCGGCGGCGTTTCGGTGAATGACCTTCTTGTTGGCGGCCTTGTCCAGGGCGCTCATGGCGCTGCGAATCTCGCTCTGGGCGTCGCTCAGCCGCCCGGAGTCGATGTCGGTGCGTGTCTTCTTGACCAGGGTCTTCAGCTCGGTGCGAATGGGCTGGTTCCGCTTTCGCCGCTTGAGCGCGACCCGGATCATCTTGATGGCAGACTTCGTGTTGGCCAACCTATCACCTCTCCCGCGGGGTTCGCTGCTTCACAAAACAAGCCCAGCGCCCCATGCAGCCGCCTTACCCAGGACCAACTGCCGGCGTTGGGCCAGCCCTTTCCTGTGGCAAAGACAGATAGTACAGCAATCGATGCCGTTTGTCCAGCATCGATCTCGGCGGAAAGTGTATTGACACAGCCATCAAGAGGAGTATAGTAGGTCCAGTAAGAAGATGCTCTCTATAGCTTCTGCTATGGTGGTGGCGGCAGGTAGGACGCACCAACCGTCTGCGAGGAGAGCCTGCCCGTTCAGCGCCCGCCTGAGCCGCTCAGGCGGGCGCGCCGTTTTCCCACCGGGAAGGGGGTGACCTGGACAGTATCGAGCCTGCTGTCGTCGTCGGCCGTTGCTTAGCTACCTGGCCAGAGGCGAATCCGCGAACTGCGGCTGTCGGCCCTCGGGAGGGGCCGCCGGCCCGAGCCGGAGTAGCGTTTCTTGGCGGGAGGCAGAGAGATGGGCAAGCTGCGAGTGCTATCGATCAAGGGTGATCGGACCGTGATGTGGGATCAGAAGCAGGCGGAGACGGGCGATCCAGAGGCTGAGGAGGCCGTGCGGGAGGCCGAGCGTATCTTTCAGGAGGCGCTGCGGAACGGCGCCACCGCCTTCCGGGTGAGTGCCGCCACCCCAGCCACCAGGATAGATCGATTTGACCCCGAGGCGGACCAGATCGTGGTGGTGCCGCGGGTGGCGGGGGGATGATGGAGCTCCAGCAGGGCCCCCAGCTTCTGGTGCTGGCCTGCATCCTCACGTTCGTGATGGTTTGGAAGCTGTGGTGCCACTACTACCTGTTTCCTCCACAGGATCTGGACCCCGAGGCGGAGGGCAGGGCGGCGGCGCTGCTGCGAGAGATGCTCTCCGATGGGGAGCACCAGCAGCTGCTTCAGACCGGCTACCTGACCGTGCCCAGCCGGCGGGTGGCGGGGAGGGTCTATCGTGTTCCGGGGCGGCCGGGTTGGGTGGACGTCTACGAGGCGGACAGGCTGGCCATGAGGGTGTGCGTGGAGCCGGTGGAACATCTGCCTCAGGCGGACGTCGTGCTGATGCACAAGCTGATGATCGAGGGCAACGAGCAGGATTACATGCGCACGGCGAACATCGTGTACGTGCGACCGCCGGCCGGCCAGCGGTGGCGGCGGTCGCAGCACTAGGCTGGGAGGACCCCACCCCTCTCCCCTCCCCGCTACGGGGAGGGGAGAGGTCCCTCTCTCAGCCCTCCGGCCAATCTCCCAGCGTTACCCGCACCTCCAGGGGATTGCCGTCCCGCAGTAAGGTCAGGGTGACCTGGTCTCCAGCCCTCTTCGAGTCGACGTAGTCGGTAAGCTGATCGGCCGACGACAGCGGCCGGCCGTCCACCGAGGTCACCACGTCTCCCCCCATGGGGAGCTGACCGTTGGAGGCCCCCGAGGCTCCGCTGGTGGCTATGGCTCCCCTCAGGGAAGCCCTGTCGGCCGGGCTGTTGGGCAGTACGTGAACGACGTAGACCCCGGCGGCCGCGTTGAGCCCCGCCGTTCGGGCCGTTTCCTCGTCGAGGGTTATTCCCGATACTCCCAGCCAGGCGTGGGAGACCGTCTGGCCCGCCATCATGTCCGGCAGGACCCGGCGGGCAACGTTGATGGGTACGGCGAACCCGATGCCGACGAAGCCCCTGACCGGGCTCTCGATGGCGGTGTTGATCCCCACCACCTGGCCGGCGGAGTTGATCAGCGGACCACCCGAGTTGCCGGGGTTGATGGCCGCGTCGGTCTGGATCATGTGGCGGATCGGGCGGCCGGAGTCGGTCGCGAAGGTGCGGCCGAGGGAGCTGACGATGCCGCTGGTCATGCTGCTCTGGAAGCCAAAGGGGTTTCCGATTGCGATGGCCGCTTGGCCGGGCAGCAGCCTGTCCGAGTCTCCCAGCGGTGCAACGGCTATCTTGGGCTTGACCCGGTCGTTCACCTCTATCTGAATGAGGGCCAGGTCGTTCCCGGGATCCCGGCCTATCAACTGGGCCGGTACCCGGGTTCCGTCCACCAGGGTGACGTCCAGCTTGTCGGCCCTATCGACCACGTGATTGTTGGTCAGGATGTGCCCCTGGTCGTCGACGATCACGCCGGAGCCGACCCCCCTCTCCGGGAACGGGCTGTCGATGCCGCCAGAAGTGGGTGCCCGACGATTGGTGACGTTGACGACGGCCGGGGTCAGCCGTTGGTAGATCTCCGCGGTCACATCCTCGCCCAGCACCGCCGGGCTGGCTTCGACCGTCCGAGGCGAGCTGTTGGACGTCGCGGGGCTGTGGTTTCCCGCGGGCTGGAAAGTTGAGACGCCCAGGGCGACGGTGGCGCCCAGGAGCGAGCCGATAAACAAGAGGGCCAGGTTCTTAGGGATGGACTGCATCTGCCAGGCTTCCTTCCTCGGGGCCTCCTCCGCCCTTCACCAGGTTGTAGCTGGCACTTTCCATACCATAGGCTGGGCCCGGCCGGCCCTACCCCTATGGTATAATGAGATCCAATATGGCAAGGATGATCGGGGTCCGGAGGCGCGATCCCCCGTTGTGGGTGTCGCCAACGGGCCCCTTTTATCGGGTCTCTTGAGGTACCGAATCCCGTGACGAGCCAGGACAAGATCAGAAACTTCTGCATCATAGCCCACATAGATCACGGCAAGTCCACCCTTGCGGACCGGCTGTTGGAGCGCACCGGCACCATCGACGCCCGACAGATGACGGAACAGGTGCTGGACCAGATGGATCTGGAGCGCGAGAAGGGGATCACCATCAAGGCCCAGGCCGTGCGGCTCGCCTACCGGGATCGCCAGGGGGTCGAGCATCAGCTCAACCTGATCGACACCCCGGGTCACGTGGATTTCACCTACGAGGTGTCCCGCAGCCTGGCCGCCTGCGAGGGTGCCCTCTTGGTGGTGGATGCTGCCCAGGGGGTCGAGGCCCAGACCCTTGCCAACGTGTACCTGGCCCTGGAGCACGACCTCACCATCATTCCCGTGGTGAACAAGATCGACCTCCCCAGCGCCGAGCCGGAGAAGGTGGCGAAGCAGATCGAAGATGTGGTGGGGCTGCCCGCCGACGAGGTGATCTATGCCTCGGCCAAGGATGGGGCCGGCGTGGACGAGATCCTGGAGGCAATCGTCCACCGGATTCCCCCGCCGCGAGGGCAGCACCACCAGCCGCTGCGGGCCCTGGTCTTCGACTCCCACTACGACCCCTACAAGGGGGTCATCAGCTACGTTCGGGTGATGGACGGAGCGATCGGCGCCGGGGACAAGCTGCAGGCAATGGCCACGGGCCAGACCCTGGAGTGTCTGGAGGTGGGGGTGTTCCGTCCCCGACTCTCCCCCGTTGACCGGCTGGACACCGGCGAGGTGGGGTACGTGGCGACCGGCCTGAAGAACGTCCGGGAGATGCAGGTGGGCGATACCCTTACCGACGTGGAAAACCCGGCCCAGCAGCCTCTGCCCGGCTACAAGCCGATAAAGCCGATGGTGTTCGCCGGCCTCTATCCGGTGGTGGGCGAGGACTACGGTGCCCTCCGGGACGCCCTGGACAAGCTTCGGCTGAACGACGCTTCCCTCTCCTACGAGCCGGAGAGCTCCGTGGCGCTGGGCTTCGGCTTCCGCTGCGGCTTCCTGGGGATGCTCCACATGGAGATCGTCCAGGAGAGGCTGGAGCGGGAGTACGACCTGGATCTGCTGGTGACCTCCCCCAGCGTGGAGTACAAGGTGTTCACCACCGACGGCCGAGAGCTGGCGGTGGATGGACCTTCCAAGCTGCCGGACCCGGGTGAGATCGCCTGGATCGAGGAGCCGTGGGTGCGGATCAGCATCATCGCGCCCAGCCGCCACATCGGTACCATCATGGAGATGATGCAGGGGCGACGCTCCGAGTTCATCAAGATGGACTACCTGGACGAGCAGAGGGTGCTCCTCAACTACGACATGCCGCTGTCCGAGCTGCTGGTGGAGTTCTACGACCAGCTCAAGTCCCGGACCCAGGGCTACGCCTCCCTGGACTACAGCTACGAGGGCTACCGGGAGTCGAAGCTGGTGAAGCTGGACATCCTGGTGAACGGCCAACCGGTGGACGCCCTGTCGCTGATAACCCACGTGGACAAAGCCTACTCACAGGGCCGGGAGCTGGTGTCCAAGCTGCGGAAGCTGATCCCCCGCCAGCTGTTCGAGGTTCCCCTCCAGGCCGCCATCGGTGGCAAGGTGATCGCCCGTGAGACCATCAGCGCCATGCGGAAGAACGTTCTGGCCAAGTGCTACGGCGGCGACGTGACCCGCAAGCGGAAGCTGCTGGAGAAGCAGGCCGAGGGGAAGAAGCGGATGAAGCGGGTGGGGAACGTGGAGATCCCCCAGGAAGCCTTCATGGCCGTGCTGAAGCTCGGCGAGTAATTCCGAACTACGTAATGTAGGGCGCGTGGCGCGAGCGAGCACGTCGCCACGCCTGTGCCCGCCGCCCGGGCGATGGCTTGAACGGCGTAGGGCGGGGCCCTGTGCCCCGCCGCCCGGCGGTCGATGGCAGGGACGGGCGGCAGGGCAGAGCGCCCTGCCCTACGCTCCAACTGTTGCATTGCTGAGGGTGTTATGCCTGTAGTCGACCTCTTCGATCACTTCCTCTTCGATCACTTCCTCTTCGATCTGGACGGCTGCCTCTACCTGCGCGATCAGGTGATCCCCGCGGCGCCCTCCACCCTGGCCGAGTTGAGGCGGCGGGGCAAAGGGATCCTGTTCCTCACCAACGACCCCCGCAGCCCCCGCGACGGCTACCCGGCGAAGCTGCGGCGCATGGGGATCGAGGCCCGCGTCGACGAGATCCTCAGCTGCGGCTGGGCCACGGCCATGTAGCTGAAGGGGCGCTACCCCATCGATGGCATGAGCGTCTTCGTGGTGGGGAGCGCCGGGCTGAAGGAGGAGATGCGATCCGCGGGGCTGCGGGTGCTGGAGGGGCTCGATGGCCGAACAGCCGACTTCGTGGTGGTGGGCGGCCACAACGACTTCGACTACAACGAGATGATGGTGGCCACCTTCGCTCTGCAGGCGGGAGCCCTCTTCTTCACCACCAACCGGGACGCCACCTTCCCGACCCCTGAGGGGGTGGTGCCCGCCACCGGTGCCGTCCTGGCGGGCATCGAGGTGGCCAGTGGCCAGAAGGCCATCTCCATCGGCAAGCCGGAGCCGGGTATGATCGAGGTGGCCCGCTCCCTGCTGGGTCCTGGACGGATGGTCATGGTGGGGGATCGGCTGGACAGCGACATCGCGGGGGGAAAGGGAGCTGACATCGGTACCGTTCTGGTGCTCACCGGTGTGACCTCCCGGGAGGAGGCCCTCGCCTCCGAGTGGCCGCCCGACTACATCCTCAAAGACGTGGGCGAGATCCTGTAGCAATCCTTGCTACGACCGGGCCAGCCGCACGGCCGCGTGGGCCAGCGCCAGGGTGGGGTCCAGCACCGGCACGCCGACGTCGCCGTCCTGGAGGATCAGGGGCAGCTCGGTGCAGGCGGTGAGCAGAAGCTGAGCCCCCTGTCCGGCCATCCTCTCGG
>DAHVXI010000036.1:0-44704 GCA_027356795.1 Chloroflexota bacterium
TAGCTCCGCCGCAGCCCGCGGAGGTGCTGCCCGGCCACCTCGATGACTACCTCACCCTGGGGCAGATCCTCGGCCCGGAGGTTGGTGATCAGGTTGCCGAAGCGGTCCACGTGGAGCACCTCACCGGCGAGGTCGCCGGTGGGGAGCCGTCGGGCCACCGGGATCCGGAAGGCCGCGAGGCTCTCCATGGCGGGGCCGAAGCCCTCCATCGGCTCCCCCAGGGAGAGATGGGCCGCCACCGGCGCGAAGATGTCCCGGCCGTGGAAGGTGCTGCTGGGGTTGGGCAGCCAGAAGCGGGACTCGGCGATCCGCACCGCTCGCCAGCCGGACGGGATCGCGACTGGGTGAAGATCGTTGGAGCCCTCACCCTGACCCTCTCCCAGGGGGAGAGGGGAGCCGAGAACTCCCTCTCCCTTTGGGAGAGGGTGGGGGTGAGGTCTGGTACCAAGTCCCGCCCCCTCCGCCAGCACGAAGCTGAGCAACCCGTTGTCGGGCGCCACGAACAGTGCCCGCCCGGTGTCCAGGATCACGGCGGCTCGCTCGGTGCCAACCCCCGGGTCCACCACGGCCAGCTGCACGGTCCCAGGGGGAAAGTAGCGATGCACCGTGTGGAGCACGAAGGCGCCGGCCCGCACCCCCTGGGGTGGGATCTCGTGGGTCACGTCCACCAGGGATACCCCGGGGTTCAGCCCCAGGATCACCCCCTTCATCGCCCCCACGTAGCCGTCGCCGGTGCCGAAGTCGGTGAGCAGCGATATCACGCCGTCCCTGGATCTCTCCTGCTTCCTAGCCACCCATGTCCCCCGTCGCGCACAGCACCAGGGTTGCGGCCACCAGCCCCGCCGTCTCCGCCCGCAGGATTCGCGGCCCCAGGCTGACGATCCGCACGCCGGCTTCCCCGGCCGCCTGGGCTTCCCGGGTCGAGAAGCCTCCCTCGGGGCCAACCAGGAGGGAGACGCGGGGCCTCTGCGCCCATACCCCTGCCCCTTCCCTCACAAGAGGTGAGGGGGAATCCTCGCTCCCTTCCCCCTGAATGGGGAAAGGGACGGGGGAGGGGGTGAGGGATTCCCGCAGCACCCTCCCTATCCCCAGGGCGTGCTCCTCCTCCCAGGCCATCAGGGCGAGGCCCCCGGCGACGGCGCTCCGGCAGGCCTCCTCCAACGACTCCAGGGCGGCGACCCGGGGCAGGACGGCCCGTCCCGATTGCTCGGCCGCCTCCCGAACGATCGCCTGCCAACGCTCCAGCCGCCGCTCCAGGTCCGCCGCCGCGGGTCGAGAGATGCACCGTTCGCTGAGGACCGGAACGAAGCGACTCACCCCGATCTCCGTCCCCTTTTGGAGCACCAACTCCATCTTCTGGCCCTTCAACAGCGCCTGATACAGCACCAGCTCCACGCCGGGCTCGCTGTTGGATCGGCGGCGCTCCACCACCTCGGCGGCCACTCCCTCCTTGGAGACCGCCACCAGGCGAGCCAGGAGGACGAAGCCGGAGCCGTCCAGCAGCTCCACCGTGTCGCCCGGCCGGAGCCGCAGGACGTTGCGGATCTGGTGGGCCACCGCGCCCGCTAGCTCGGCGCGTCCCTCCCGAACCGTCCCCGGGTCCACGAAGAAGCTACGCTCGCCCACGCCGGCACACCATCGCTCGCCAATCCCCCTCGGCCATGACCTCCTCCACCTCCAGGCCGGCCGCCACCAGCGCCGCCCGGACCTCCTCCTCCCGGTCGGCTATGATGCCGGAGGCCACCAATCGCCCGCCCGCGGCCAGGGCGTCGTGAAGCCCCTGGGCCAGCCCTATTATGACGCTGGCGATGATGTTGGCCAGCGCCAGATCGAAGCCGGGGGCAATGGAAGGCCCCTGTAGTAACGGCTTCAGTCGTTCGTCCCTGGGTGAGCCCGAACGACTGAAGCCGTTACCAGGCGTCTCCCGCTCCCCAAGAAGCTCCAGACTGCCCAGGTAGACCTGGATGCGATCCTCCATGCCGTTCAAGGCGACGTTCTTCCGGGCCACCTCCACGGCCACCGGGTCCACCTCCACCGCTACCACCGAGGCGACCCCCAGCTCGGCCGCCGCCAGGGAGAGGATCCCCGATCCCGTGCCGACGTCCAGCACCCGCATCCCCTCCCGAACCAGCCTCTCCAGGGCCTGAACGCACATACGGGTGGTGGGGTGCTGGCCGGTGCCGAAGGCCATCCCCGGGTCCATCTCCACCACCACCTCGCCGGACGCGGGCTGATACTCTCTCCAGGTGGGCTTTATCACGACCCGCCGGCCGATCCGCTGGACGTGGAAGAACTTCTTCCATGCCTCGGCCCAGTCCTCCTCGGCCAGCCTGGTCACCTGCAGAGGCTCGATCCGGCGAAGCTGCGATAGATGCCACAAACCTTCCTCGGCCTCGGCCACCTTCCGGGCCACCTGCTCGTCCTCCGGCAGATAGCTCTTCACGATGACCAGCCGGTTGGGGTCTATCTCCACTCGCCCCGGCTCCACCGTCTCAGACAGCGGCTCCTCGATGGCCACACCGCCGCGGCCCAACCGGCTGAGCAGCTCGGCCACCGATTCGACGGCCTCCGCCTCGGCCTGAACGCTCAATTCAATCCAAATCATGAGGCCTCTTGAGAGAGACATAGCCACGGCCGCGGACCGTGGCTACGACTCGTCTTATCGCTCGGTAGGGGCGATGCATGCGTCGCCCCTACACTTCCTTCCCTACACGCCGAAGGCGTCCTTTACCTTGTCGAAGAAGCCCTTGTTCTCCTGGGGTGTGACTTCCTTCCCGAAGGTCTCCCCCAGATCCTTCAGCAGTTTCCTCTGCTTGTCGCTGAGGTGGGTTGGCACCGTCACCATGATGTGCACCAACTGGTCGCCCCGTCCTCGATCCCGCAGGTAGGGGACCCCCTTGCCCTTCAGCCGCAGCATCCGGCCCGACTGGGTGCCCGCCGGGATCTTCAGGGCCGAAGGCCCGTCCACGGTGGGAACCTCCACGTCGGCCCCCAGGGCCGCCTGCGCCATGTTGATGGGCAGGTCGATCACGATATCGTTGGCCTCCCTGCGGAAGTAGCGATGGGGCTTCACCGAGACCACCACGTAGAGGTTGCCCCGAGGGCCACCGTTGACCCCGGGCTCCCCTTCGCCGGTGAGCCGGATCTGGGAGCCGTCGTCGATGCCGGCTGGGATGGCCACCTTGATGCGGCGGGTCACCCGCTCGCGCCCCTGGCCGTGGCAATGGTGGCAGGGGCTGGAAATCACGGTACCCTCGCCGCGGCAGTTGCTGCACACGGTGACGTTGACGAACTGGCCGAGGATCGACTGCTGCACCCGCCGGATCTCCCCGGTGCCGTTGCACTTGGGGCAGCGGAGGGGCTGCGTGCCGGGTTCGGCACCGGAGCCCGAGCAGATGTGGCAGACCTCCATGCGGGGGACTTCCAGCTCCCTCTCGGTCCCGAAGATGGCTTCCTCGAACTCCAGGGTCATGTCGTACCGCAGGTCGGTGCCCCGCTGGGGGGCACGCCGTCGGGCCGCGGAGGAGGCAGCCCCTCCGCCGAAGAAGGTCTCGAAAATGTCGCCGAAGGGGAAGGCGGAGCCGAACCCCTCGAAGCCGCCCATTCCGCCCATGCCGAAGTTGCCATCCACGCCAGAATGGCCGAACTGGTCGTACCTGGCCCGCTTCTCCGGGTCGCTCAGCACCTCGTAGGCGGCCGTCACCTCTTTGAAGCGCTCGGCTGCCCCATCCTCCGGATTCCGGTCCGGGTGGTACTGCATGGCCAGCTTGCGATAGGCCTTTTTGATCTCGTCAACCGAGGCGCTGCGGCCAACCCTCAACACCTCGTAGAAGTCTCTCTTGGTCGCCATCCGGCAGCCCACCTGCCTTACGTCTATTCGCGAGGTTCGCGAGAAGCTCAAACCGTGCCCGGCCGCCTGCAACCTCGCATCCGATAACTATAACCCATGATAGGGTCCGAGGCAATCGATCCGCAGCGCAAGACGTAGGGCGGGGCCCTGTGCCCCGCCGCCCGAACTGAATGCCGGGAGCGGCAGGGCAGAGCGCCCTGCCCTACGTTTCGTGACCAACAGGCCCGATGGCCGGCGTCGCCCTACACCTCGCGGAACTCGCCTTCGACCGTGCCCTCGTCGGGACCCTTGCCGCCCGGCTGCTCGCCGCCGGGAGGGGTCTGGTCGCCCTGCTGCTGGCCGTACATGTACTGGCCGATCTTCTGCATCGACACGTTCAGCTCGTCGGTGGCCGCTCGCATCTGCTGGGCGTCGCCACTCTGCAGCACCGATCGCACGGCAGCGACCTTGCCCTCGACCTCGCTCTTGATGTCCGCCGGCACCTTGTCTCCCAGGTCGCGAAGCATCTTCTCCGCCTGGTAGGCAGTGGTGTCCGCCGTGTTCCGAGCCTCGGCCTCTTCTCGCTTCCGCTCGTCCTCGGCCGCGTGAAGCTCGGCCTCCTTCACCATCTTGTCGATCTCCTCCTTGCTGAGACCGCTGGAGGCCTGGATGGTGATCTTCTGCTCCCGGGCCGTCGCCTTGTCCTTGGCGGAAACGTTGAGGATGCCGTTGGCGTCGATGTCGAAGGTCACCTCAACCTGAGGCAGCCCCCGAGGCGCCGGCGGGATGCCGTCCAGGATGAACCGGCCGAGGCTCTTGTTCTCCCCGGCCATCGGTCGCTCGCCCTGCAGCACGTGGATCTCCACGCTGGTCTGGTTGTCGGAGGCAGTGGAGTAGACCTGGCTCTTGGAGGTGGGGATGGTGGTGTTTCGCTCGATCAGCTTGCTCACCACACCACCCAGGGTCTCGATGCCCAGGGACAGCGGCGTCACGTCCAGCAGCAGGACGTCCCGCACCTCACCCTTCAGCACTCCGGCCTGGATCGCGGCCCCGATGGCCACCACCTCGTCCGGGTTGACCCCCTTGTGAGGCTCCTTGCCGAACAGCTGCTTCACCGACTCCTGGACGGCCGGCATTCGGGTCTGCCCACCGACCAGGATCACCTCGTCCACCTGGCCGGCGGCGAGGCCCGCGTCGGACAGGGCCTGCTTGACGGGTCCGACGCTCCGCTCGATCAGCTCCGCCGTCAACTGCTCCAGCTTGGAGCGGGTCAGCGTCATCGTCAGGTGCTTCGGGCCGCTGGCGTCGGCGGTGATGAAGGGGAGATTGACCTCCGTGGACATGGTGGAGGAGAGCTCCACCTTCGCCTTCTCCGCCGCTTCCTTCAGCCGCTGCAGCGCCATCCTGTCCTGCCGCAGATCGATGCCGCTCTCCCTCTTGAACTCGTCGGCCAGCCAGTCGATCACCCGCTGGTCGAAGTCGTCGCCACCCAGGTGGGTGTCACCGTTGGTGGACTTCACCTCGAAGACGCCCTCACCCAGTTGCAGGTTGGAGATGTCGAAGGTGCCGCCACCCAGGTCGTAGACGGCGATGGTCTCTTCCTTCTTCTTGTCCAGACCGTAAGCCAGTGAGGCGGCCGTGGGCTCGTTGATGATCCTGAGAACGTTGAGTCCGGCGATGGTGCCCGCGTCCTTCGTCGCCTGCCGCTGGCTGTCGTTGAAGTAGGCAGGGACGGTGATCACCGCCTCGGTAACCTTCTCGCCCAGGTAGGCCTCGGCGTCCGCCTTCAGCTTCTGCAGGATCATGGCCGAGACCTCCGGCGGCGAGTAGGCCTTGCCACCCATGGAGACCTGGACGTCGCCGTTGGCGGCCTCGCTCATCTTGTAGGGCACCAACTTCCGGTCCTGCTCCACGTGAGGATCCCGGAACTTGCGCCCCATGAAGCGCTTGATAGAAAAGATTGTGTTGTCAGGATTGGTGATCGCCTGGCGCTTGGCCACCTGGCCCACCAGCCGCTCGCCGCTCTTGGAAATGGCCACCACCGAAGGGGTAAGCCGTCCACCCTCGGAATTGGGTATAACGACGGGCTCCCCGCCCTCCATGACAGCCACTACCGAGTTCGTTGTGCCAAGATCAATTCCGATGACCCTCGGCATGCCTATCACTCCCTTTCCAGTTTACTTGGATGCACCACTTCGTCTGCCGACCTTCACCATCGTCGGTCTGAGCACCCGATCGTGCAGCTTGTAGCCCTTCTGAAGCTCCTCCACCACCACTTCCACGTCACCCTCGCCGTCTTCTCGCAGGACGGCCTCGTGGACGTAGGGATCGAACTCCTTGCCGAGGGCCTCGATGGGGGTAACGCCCTCCTGCTCCAGGAGGCTTCGGAGCTTACGATCGATCAGTCTGATGCCCTCGACCCAGCCCTGGCTGCGGACCTCTTCAGGCACCGCACCGATGGCCCGATCGAAGTCGTCGAGAACCGGCAGCACCTTGCCGATCAGCGAGGCGTTGGCGAACTTGACCAACTCGGACCTATCCTGCTCTGCCCGCCTCTTGAAGTTGGCCAGGTCTGCCTCGGCCCTCTGCCAGTTGGTGAGGCACTTCTCCGCTCGAGCCTTCTCCTCCTCGAACCGGTTTCGAAGAGCGTCGAGATCCTCGCCGCCCGCAGCACCTCCGGCCTCCTCGCTGCCGGCCTGGGGCTGCTGGCCGCCCTCATCCTGGATCCCAGCGTCTCCTTGCTGGTTAGCCATGCTACCTCCGTTTACCGTAACGATTGCTCGACGAGCTGATCCAGCAGGCTGGCCATGAAGCGCACCAGGGACACAGCTCGCCAGTATCTCATCCTGGTTGGACCCACGATGCCCACCACCCCCGCGGCTTGCCCCGAGAGTCCGTATCGGGTCAGCACCATGCTGCAGCCATGCATCTCCTCGGCCTCGTTCTCCCGGCCGATGATCACCCGCAGGCCGCCGCTGTCCACGATGTCCCCCAGTAGCGGCGCCAGGGTAACCCCCCGCTGCAGCGCCTCCATCAGGGCAAATAGCTGCTCGGCCCGCCCAAACTCGGGTTCGACGGAGACGTATCCGATGCCCTCGTAGTAGATGGCGTCGCTCCAGCTTCGCTCGCTCTGCTGCATCAGCCTGGCAACCGCCAGGGCGAATTCCTGCTCCAGCCCCAGCAGCTTGGTGGCCTCTTGGAGAACCTCTGAGGAGCTCTTTCCCTCCAGCAGATCGCTCAGCCTGTTGGCCAGCTTGATCAGCTCCTCCCGGCTGACCGGGTCGCTCAGCCGAAGCATCCGCTGCTGCAGCCCGCCGGAGCGCAATATCAGCACCACCAGAACCAGATCCTCCTGGACCGAGACCAGCTCTATCCGCTTGATCCGGTCCTCCGGTGCGTGCAGCTTCGTCACCAGGGCGGCCGTCCTCGCCATCTGAGCCATCACCGCCGCCGCCAGCGGGCCCCATTCGTCCACCTCGGCCTCGATCTGGTGGAACTGGTGCCAGACGGTCTGCTGCTCCATGGGGGCAAGCCCGCCCTCCGTCATCAGATGCTCGATGTAGTATCGGTATCCGAGGTCGGCGGGAACCCGGCCCGCCGAGGTGTGAGGATGGGTCAGCAGGCCCAGCTCCTCCAGCTCCATCATCTCGTTGCGGATGGTGGCCGAGCTGACCCTCAGCCCCGCCCTCCCGGCGATCTTGTCCGAGGGGACCGGGATAGCCGAGAGGATGTAATCCTCCACGACCTGCTTCAGTATCGATTGTTGCCGCGCCGTGAGTTCCACTTCGATACTCCCTAACCCGGCCGGCCCCGCCGCGACCACCGCCGCCCCCTCAGGGCCAACAACGAATTAGCACTCTCCTGGTTAGAGTGCTAAGAGGTTAGCACGGGGGCCGCCCCCTGTCAATACGTCTGGCTGCAACCCTGATAGGAGCACCATCAAGGTTAGGGGGCACGGGACGAGTCGGTGGGGGACGCGCGGTGGAGCCGTGGTGACGACTTCGGTCGTTGGCATCCGCGTCTACTTGGGATGCGCTGTCCCCGGCGCTCCGATCGGCGGTGAGAACCACGATGGTGCCAAGCTCACCGATCGCCCCCCCTCGCCACACTCGATGCACCGTTGCCATTGATAGGCAGGCTCACCACGAAGCGGGTCCCGCCGTCGGGCGGAGCCTCCACCTCGATCCGTCCACCGTGGAGCTCCACGATGTGGCGGCTGATGTACAATCCCAGCCCCATGCCTCCAGCATAGCCCCCGTCGTCGACCTGGTAGAACCGGTCGAAGATGCGGGCCCGGTACTCCGGTGGAATGCCGATGCCGCGATCGCTCACCGACAGCTGCACGGCACCCTGTTCCGTTAACCCTAGCTCGACCACGATGTCCCCGCCCTCCGGACTGTACTTGATGGCGTTGTCCACCAGATTGGTGACCACCTGCTCCAAGCGGATGGGATCGACCGAAGCCCACACCGAGGAGGGGGTGCGCAGCACCAGGTTGTGCTTGGAGGTAGCTGCCTGGGCGGTGGCCACAACTCCCGCGACCAGGTCGGCCAGATCCGCCTGCTCTGGATGGAGCACCAGGCGCCCCGCCTGAATCCGGGAGACGTCCAGCAGCTGCACCACCAACCGCGTCAGCCTGTCCGACTGGCGATCGATCACCTCCAGGGCCCGCCGGATCCGGATCGGGTCGGGCGAGCTCTCCCTCTGCAGATGGCGGATGGTCACCTGGGCAAAGCCCCGGAGGCTCGTTATCGGGGTCTTCAGCTCGTGGGCCGCCACCGACAGGAACTCGTCGCGGGCTCGGATCGCCTGCTGAGCCTCCTGGTAGAGCCGAGCGTTTTCCACCGCCAGGGCACAGCGGCGGGCCAGATCCTGGGCCAGCGTCAGATCACCGGCACTGTAGCGGCGCCCGGATGACCCCAGGGCCAGCAGGATCGTCCCAAGAACGCGGCCCTGGGCCTTGAGGGGAACCACCATGGAGGAGCTGAGCCCCAGCTCCCGCATGACGTGGAACAGCTCCTTGAGGTTTCCCGTGGCCTCCATCTGGTCCGCCGGGACCTCTTCCATGATCCAGGGTTCCCCGGTGCGCAACACCACCGATATGGGGTGCCGCTGGCCCATCTCCAGGAGGTAGCGGCGGTGCAGCTCTCGCAGCAACGGCTCCTTGCCGGGATCGACGTGCGCCATCGCAACCCGGCGAGGCATCCCTTCTTCTTCGTCGACGACGCTCACCGTGCACCAGTCGGCCAGCCGGGGCACCGCGAGGCGGGCAACGCTGGTGAGCGTGGTCTCATAGTCCAGGGACGAGGATAGCACGCTGCTCGCCTCGGCCAGGAAGCGAAGGGCATCCTCCGCCCGCTCCCTCTCGGCCGTCCGGGCAGCGAGGCGATCTCGCATCTCGCCAAAGACCGCCGCCAATCGCCCAACCTCGGCGATCCCGCTCTGGGGCAAGGGGGCTCTGGTGTCTCCAGTCCCGAGCCGCTCCACCGCGCGCGCCAAGGCATCGAGCGGCGCAGTGAGGAAGCCCGCCGTCAGGGCCCCAGAGACCAGCCCCAGAGCCAGGACCAGCATCAGGATCAGGGACGAGAGGTCGCGGCCGGCAAAGATGCTGGCCAGCGCCACGGCTCGGGGGCGCTGCACGATGACCCCCCAGTCGAGACCCGGCACCCGCGCATAGCCGGCCACCCTCTCGCCCTCCCGAGTCACGTAGTCCAGCGCGCCGGGCCCCATCTCTCCCGCCACAAGGGCTGCTGTCGGTGGGGCAATGGACGAGTCGTCCAGGAACCCGACCGCGGCCGTGACCGAACGAGCCAGCAGGCGGCCGGTACCACCATCCACTAGGAACGCCTCGTCATCGATGTCGAGATCCACCCTGCTGAAGAAACTGGCCAGGTGAGAGGCATCGATCCCGGTGGCTATGCTCCCCTCGAACCGCCCCGAGCGATCCCGCAACGGCGCCCAGAAAACGACCACGGGCCTCTCTCCGGCGGCCGACTGCAGCTTCAGAACGTAGCCGGCCGGTAGCTGCCGGGCCTCCTCCGGGGTTGGATACCCGGCCACATCCCCGAGGTTGAGGGAGACATCTCCGCTGTGCGCGATCTCCCTGCCAGATGAGTCGAGTGTGCTAAAGCCCACCCCTCTGGGGCCGGCGGCGTACAGGCTTTTCAGCAACCCCTGCTGAGCTTCCGCCGTCATGGGGAGCAGGCCGGGATAAGCGGCCAGGGACTCTATCGTGGCCCTGTGCTGGCCCACCCGGTCCGCGATGTGTTGAGCCAGCATGGCGGCCTGGGCCTGTTGGCGGCTGAGAGCCTGAGCCACCGCCTGGTGCTCGTTGTACTCAGCCCCCACAACCACGATTAGCAGCAAGGGGACGGAGGTAGCCGTCGCCAGTGACAGCGCAAGGCGGGCCCGCAGAGACGCCAGATTGATGCGACGGAGTCGGGGCGCAGCCCAGGGAAGCAGCGCCAGAAGAGCGCCGAAGCCCCCGTAGTAGGCTGCACCGGTCCAGGTGGCCTGGCCCACGTTGGGCAACCCGAAGGCGTAGAAAGCGCCGGCGATCAGCCAACCGGCGGCCTTAATGGCTGAGCCCGACACCGAGGGTCGCACGTGGCTCACCACCAGGGCAACGCCGCTGGCGAGAAAAGCGGCGCCGTACCACCCGAGAAATGGACGAGAGACGACGTAAAGGCGGGCGCCGAACAGGTCGGGGGTGAAGAGGAAGAGGAGGCCGTTGATGGCGGCACCAACTCCGATCGCGAGGGCGAACAGATCGCCGCCCTCCCTGGTTTCGGAAGAACTGCTACCCCGTGCCCCCAGCGGCGCAAGGGCGAGGGCCAATGCCAACACGGTGTAGTTGACCACTCCGGTCCAGACGCCGCTCTCCACGAAGCTGGCGGACAGCGCCAGCAGCGCGGCAGCACCCAGGAGGTGGGCAGGGACAAGAAGGCCCTCTCGGCCTCTCAGGGTCGCCACCCCCACCAGCGCGGCCCCTGCCAGCATCATAAGGCAGCCCGACCAGGGTAGATAGGGCCTGAGAATAGCGTACTCCGGTACCCTGAACTGGTGGGGTGCCAGGAGCATCAGGATCCCCGTCGTGGCACAGAAGACCCCCACGGCCCACTGAAGCGTGCCGGTTCTCATGCCTCGCACTGGATCCACTCCCCTCGCTTCAGGGCGGCTCCGCCAGCCCTATCGGATCTGCCAGTCGGGGCACGCCCTCCTCAGGGCGCCTCAGGAACCAGGACAAACCAGATCGGCCCCTCGGTCGTTCTCGCGAGGGACGTCGGCAGAAGGGGGCTACCGAAGGCAACCCGACACGTCGGTGCCGGGTCCCATTTCGGCTCACTGTTGGACGTGATGATTCTGAGCGGGGAGCGCCTGTATGTCAACGGATTGTCCCGACAGATTCGTGGACCCCTCTCCCTCCTTTCCGCTCCGCTTTCTGCCGCCCGCCTGGCGTCGGGGGCCCCCCCTCTTTCCGGGGATCCTCCGAGCTCACCGATAGGTGGTCGGCAACGACAATAGCTGAATCGCAAGGATAGTACCAGTAGAAGCTGCTGAAGACCAGGGAAGATCGAGGAGATCGTGGTGGAGAAGGATGGATAGCCGCGGGAGCCGCGCGACGCTGCGCTCGCTCGCGTCACACGGCCGGCGAGTCGGACCACGGCCGAGGGGCGACCCGTCAACCTCGGCCACGGTAGGCTCCATCGCCCGACGGCCCCTCCCCGGCCCGGTCTGCCCCGTCGGAGCCCCCTCGGCCCAACTCCAGAGCCGCTTCGGCTGCACTGTCCTCCTGCCGCAGCAGCAGGGCGATCAGCACGAAGATCGGGAAGAGGTAGACCAGCCCACCGGGCACCCACATGATCAGCCCGGCCAGCTGCTGGTCCTGCACCACCGAGATGCCCCAGGGACGGGGCACCTGCCGGTAGGCGGCGTAGAGAGGGTGTTGGGCGAAGGTGAGCAGGGCGCCGATGAGACTCCCCGCCAGCATCGGAGGCAGGAGGTAGGGGATGGCCGCGGCGTAGCCCAGCCGGCGCTTGCCCCCCGCCGGATGGATGATCGGCCACCAGTAGAGCAACGCCGTACCGAGAAAGATCAGATGCTCGAAATCGTGGATCGCCGTCCGTCCCTGGGCAGCGTCGTAGAAGTCGGGCAGATGCCAGGCCGCCAGGGCCGCGATGTAGAGGGACACAGCAACCAGGGGGTGGGTCACGAGGGTGAAGAGCCCCTTCAGCGGATTGCCCGGCCCGAGGATGCAGCCCAGGGCTACCCGCAGATCCCTGGGAAGGGCCCACAGCATCGGGAGCAGGGGAGCCCCCAGCAGCAGCAGCGGTGCCGCTACCTCGACCAGCAACAGGTGCTGGATCATGTGCACGAAGAAGAAAAGGGCGCTGAAGCCGTCGATGGGGGAAAGCAGCGCCACCCCGATCGCGGCCAGCCCGCCCGCGAAGCACCAGCCGCGCCAGGGGGCCAGGACGGAGTGTTTGAACTCGGGCCGGCGCAGCCGGCGCCACCCGACTACGTAGAGGGCGGCGGCAAGCCCCAGTCCGCCCAGCACGGTGGGATCCCAGGACCAGGAGTCCACTGAGGCCGGCAGCTCGGGATTCAGCCGCGTCCCTCCCCTTGGGGCTGAGAGCCCCTCAATCCGCTACACCCACTTATACTGGGCTTGGTCACCCTGTGTCAACGTCGGAATCGCGGCCGCCGCTGTCTTCCATCTGTACCTCGAAGGCTGGATAGCGCGACGCCCTGCAAGCGCACCTGCGTGGGGGTCCAAGGCTATATTCGGCAGCTTCCTGCAACTCCAATAGCGAGAGGTTCGATGGTGACGGCCGGCAAGGCGCTGGGCGGGGCGGAGAGCGGAGATTCCTCGGCTGGCGGGCCCGGCAGCGGCCGGACGCGGGGGAGACCCGGCCGCAGCGGGGAGGGGCGAGGACAGCAGCATGCTTCTTGCGTCACGGTACCCCGCTACGGGCGCGTCATCCGGGCCGGCGTTGAGGAACGATGTTGTGGGGACCGAGAGTCGGGGAATGGATAGCAGCCCTCGTCGGCTTCTTGCGGCGGAACAGGCTCTACTGGCTGTTGGTGCTGGCACCCGTGAGTTGGGTCATCGACCTGCTGGGGTTGCCGGAACTGTGGATCTTCATTACCTCGGCCCTGGCCATCATTCCCCTCGCAGGGCTGATCGGCGAGGCCACCGAAGAGCTGGTCCACTGGGTGGGCCACGGCCTCGGTGGGATCCTCAATGCCACCCTGGGGAACGCTACAGAGTTGATCATCGGCCTTCTGGCGCTGCGGGCAGGTCTCCAGGAGGTGGTCAAGGCCTCCATCAGCGGCAGCATCATAGGCAACATCCTGCTGGTGCTGGGACTCAGCATGCTGTTCGGGGGGTGGGGCCGGCAGCGGCAAACCTTCAACCGCACCAACGCGGGAGCCAGCGTCGCCATGTTGTTCCTGGCCGTGATCGCCCTGGTGATGCCGGCCGTGCTGGATCTGGCCGTCTTCGGCACCCTGGAGCGGAGGACCCCCTTCTTCGACCTGCTCGGCCTTCTGGTAGCGATTGTCCTCATCCTCACCTATCTAGGGAGCCTGATCTTCTCCCTTAGAACCCACCGGGAACTGTTGACCTCCATGCCCGAAGAGCGCCGCGAGCCCCGACTGAGCCTTCGCCAGACCGTCGTGTTGCTGGCCATCGCGACGGGCATCGTGGGCATCGAGTCGGAGCTGCTCGTGAGCAGCATCTCGGCGGCCACCGAGGCGCTGGGGATGACGGATTTCTTCGTCGGCGTGGTGGTGGTAGCCGTGGTGGGAAACGCGGCGGAGCACTCCGCGGCGGTGCTGTTGGCCGTCAGAAACCACATGGAGACGGCGGTAACCATCGCCACGGGCTCCAGCGCCCAGGTGGCGCTCTTCGTAGCTCCAATCCTGGTCTTCGCCTCCTTCCTGTTCGGCCAGCCCATGTCCCTCGTCTTCAACAGTCTGGAGATCGCCGGCATCGGCCTGTCGGTGATCGCCCTGGCTTTCGTGCTGCTGGACGGCGAGTCCAACTGGTTCGAGGGACTACAGCTCATCGCCGTATACCTGGTGATGGTCCTCGTCTTCTACTTCTTTCCGGCGCCCTGAAGCACGGCCGCGACGACCTCGACGTCGGAAAGTCGAGGGGGAGAACGGTTCTTGCGTCAACGGCCCTTTTCGAGCCCGCGAGACTATCTCAGCGGGCGGAGACCAGGGCAGTCGACCTGCCTCGCACCCGGGTGGCCGCCACAAGGTCGTGCTCCCGCACGAAGGCCAGAAGATCGGACACCCTGGCTATGGCCAGGGCAACGACCGTGTCGGCAGCCCCGTAGTACATCCACACCTCGTCACCCCGGCAGAGGGCTCCGCAGGTGTAAACGACGTTGGGCACCAGACCCCGCAGCTCGTAGTCGGCCTCCGCCGCGAATACCCACTCGGAAGCCCGAGCCAGCACCTTGCGGGGATCCTGCAGATCCAGCAGGGCGAGCCCCAGCCGGTATACGGGACGCACACCCATCTCCTTCACGCCGTGGTAGATGAGCAACCACCCCTCATCGGTACGGATCGGGGGCGCCCCAACGCCGATGCGCATCCCATCCCACCAGGGACCGCCCCGCTGGGCCAATAAGATGCCGGGCTGGCTCCAGCGGGTGAGCTCGAGGGAGGAAGCATGCCAGATGTGCTCCTCTCCCCCCGTCGACGGGCGATGAAGCATGATCCACAGGCCGTCGAAGGTCTGTGGAAACACGGCCGCGTCCTTATTGGTGGGGGAGAAGACCACCCCGAGGCGATCGACCGTCACGAAGTCCTCGGTGCTGGCCAGGGCCACGGCCGGGCCGTGGCGAGAGCAGGCCGTGTAGGCAACGAGCCACTTGTGGGGCGCCACTTGAGTCACCCGGGGATCCTCGCATCCCCACTCCTCGAAGGGCTGTTGGGGCAGCCCCGGGCTGAGCAGCGGCTCTTCCTCAATGCGCCAGCCGTCTATCCCGTTGGCGCTCCTGGCCACGTGGATCTGGGAGAGACCCCGCCGGTCCTCGATCCGTAGAAGCAGCACCACCTCTCCATCGACCTCTGCCACGCCCGGATTCAAGACAGCATCTGCCTTGAAGGGCAGCTCTCCGGGGGTAATTAGCGGCCGAGACCCATAACGGACAAATGGTTCACGATCCTTGATCTGCCTCATGTTTCAGCACCTTTACTGTGCCAGTCCGCCGGACTGATCCCAGCCCCGCCGTCGCGGACTTCATCCTTAACCTCAGCCCGATCTGGCCGCCCTCAGCCACAGCCACTCCCTGGCGGACCACCTTGCGGTCCTGGAAGCCGGCGGCCTACCGTCCCGGCTCTCCTGCAGGGCTGAGCATATTGGCAAAGGGCATGCCCAAAGGCTTAGAGGTCGCCTTACAGGCCGCCACCTTCGGCACCCTCGGATTAACGGCGCTCACCCTATGTGGTATACTCTGCCTCCGCATCCGGATGATTCGCCCTCCTCAAATTGTCTCCGAGGTGGTTGGAAGTTGGCTGAGCGCGTTGTGGTGACCGGGCTGGGGGCCGTCACGCCCCTTGGCAACGACGTTGAGAGCGGTTGGGCGGCACTGGTAGCCGGTAAATCGGGCGTTGACACCATACGGGCTTTCGACGCCTCGGCCTTCTCTACCCAAATCGCCGCGGAGGTCAAGGGTTTCGATCCGGCGGCCGCCGTTGGCGTCAAGGAAGCCCGCCGCATGGATCGTTTCGTCCAGCTGGCCGTCGCCGCCGCCCTGGAGGCGCTGCGGGATGCGGACCTCACGATCGACGGGTCCAACGCCGAGTCGGTGGGGGTCATGATGGGCTCCGGCATCGGGGGCATAGCCACCCTGATTGAGCAGGCCCGGGTTCTGGACAGCCGGGGACCCGATCGGGTGAGCCCCTTCCTGGTCCCGATGATGATCGTGGACATGGTCGCCGGCCAGGTCTCCATCCACACCGGAGCCAAGGGTCCCAACTTCTCCGTGGTCTCCGCCTGCGCCACCAGTGCCCACTCCATCGGCGAGGCCTACGAGGTGATCAAGCGAGGCGACGCCAAGGCCGTCATCGCGGGCGGAAGCGAGGCGCCCATCGTCCCGATCGGTCTGGCCGGGTTCACCGCTCCGCGGACCCTCTCAACCCGGAACGCGGAACCCCAGCGGGCAAGCCGCCCCTTCGATGCAGAACGAGACGGCTTCGTGATGGGCGAGGGCGCGGTCGTTCTCATCCTGGAATCGCTGGCCAGCGCCCAGGAGAGGGGAGCCCGAATCTATGCGGAAGTGACGGGCTATGGGGCCACCGGGGACGCCTACCACATCACAGCTCCGGCCGAGGGTGGCGAGGGGGCAATGCGCGCTATGACCATAGCTTTGAAGAAAGCGGGCCTCGCCCCCGAGGATATCGACTACATCAACGCCCACGGCACCTCCACGGTCATCAACGACAAGCTGGAGACCATGGCGATCCGGAACCTCTTCGGCCGGCGGGCCTACGACGTCGCTATCAGCTCCACCAAGTCGATGACCGGCCACCTCTTGGGCGCGGCCGGCGCCATGGAGGCCATGGTTTGCGTCAAGGCGATCCTGCACTCGGTGATACCCCCGACGATCAACTACGAGCACCCGGATCCCGAGTGCGACCTGGACTACGTCCCCAACGTGGCCAGGGAGAAGAAGGTCCGGGCGGCCATGTCCAACTCCCTAGGCTTCGGTGGCCACAACGCCACCCTGTTGTTCGTCGCATTCGAGAAGTAAACGTAACAGACCGGTCCTGGGTGCTGAGTCCTACGTCCTGAGGTTGAGCACCCAGGACTGAGCACTGAGGGCTCAGCACTTGGTAGGAGAGATGGCCGAACAGGGCAACTGGGCATCGGTCCTTACAGGGGTCCTCCAACAGATGGCCAAGACCGACGTCACCGAGCTGGAGGTGCGCCAGGGCGACCTTCGGCTGAGGTTGCGTCGCGCCCTCCAGCCTGCGTCGTCACCCTACCCGACCAGGCCGGCTCCAGCCGACGCCTCACCCCTGAGTGTGGAGAGGCACCACCGGGTCGCCGCGCCCCTCACGGGGGTCTTCTACGCGGCGCCCAATCCCTCCAGCAAGCCCTACGTCGCGGTCGGCGACTGGATAGAGCCCGACACCGTCGTGGGTCTCATCGAAACGATGAAGGTGTTCAACGAGGTGGTGGCCGACTGCCGGGGGCGCGTGGCTGCCATCCTGACCCAGCAGGACCAGTTGGTCCACGCCGGAGACGTTCTCCTGCTGGTCGACCTCGACGCCAGCCCCGACCAGGGCGAGGTCGCCCCATGACCAACTTCGTTCGGATCGCCGGATGGGGAAAGTGCCTGCCCTCCCAGATCCTCTCCAACCACGATCTAGAGAAGATGGTCGACACCTCCGATGAATGGATCAGAAGCCGCAGCGGGATCTCCGAACGGCGGATCGTGTCGGAGGAGGAGTCCACCGCCACCATCGCGACGGCAGCCGCCCAGGAAGCCCTCGAGCGGGCGGGCATCGAGGCTGCGGATCTGGATCTGATAATCCTCGCCACCTTGACCCCCGACTATCCCGGCCTGCCGGCCACCGCCTCCCTGGTTCAGCACGCTTTGGGCGCCTCCAACTGCGGTGCTTTCGACCTGGTAGCCGGTTGCTCCGGCTTCGTTTACGGCCTGGTCACCGGAAGCCAGTTCATCCAGAACGGCGCCTGCCGCAACGTCCTGGTGATCGGGGCCGAGGCCCTCTCTCGGGTGTTGGACTGGAAGGATCGAACCACCTGCGTGCTGTTCGGAGATGGGGCGGGGGCGGTAGTGCTCAGCGCCACCGACCGGGAGGGGGGTCTTCTCTCCTTCGTGCTCGGCTCCGATGGCGCGGGCGCCCAGCATCTGATCATCCCGGCGGGCGGCAGCCGCAACCCGGCCACTCACGAGACGGTGGAGCAGCGACAGCACTACATCAAGATGAACGGGCGGGAGGTCTTCAAGTTCGCCGCCAGGATCCTGCCCAGGGCTTTCAACGAAACCCTGGAGAAGGCAGGGGTGAAGGCCGAGGAGGTGGACCTGCTGATACCTCACCAGGCCAACATTCGGATCATCGACTCCGCCCGCGAGAGCCTCGCTCTGGCCGAGGACGCGGTATACGTGAACGTCAGCCGCTACGGCAACACCTCGGCGGCCTCGATCCCGCTGGCCCTGTGCGAGGCCCTCGAGGAGGACAAGATAGCACCGGGATCGCTGCTGGCCATGGTGGCTTTCGGGGCCGGCCTGACCTGGGTCTCAGCCCTCTGGCGCTGGCAGGGATAACGGTTGTTGTGAATGCCGGCTGCGCAGCCGGCATTCACAACAACCGTGGTATGAAGACCAACAGCCCCACCGCCACCGCTCCGAGTGCCGTCACCAGAACGGCCCCGGCCGCCACATCCTTCGCTATCCCGATCAGGGGATGGTAGCTGGTGACGGTGGCATCGGCCAGCGCCTCCAGGGCAGTATTCACCGCCTCCATAGCCAGGACCATGGAGATGGTCAGCACCAGGACCACCCACTCCAGGGGACCCAGCCGCAGCCACAGTCCCGCGCCCACCACCACCAGGGTGATCGCCAGATGGATCCTGGCGTTGCGCTGAGTCTGGAAGAGGTAGAAGACGCCCCTGAAGGCGTCGCGGAAGCACTCAACTAGTGTACGGGGCATGAGCCTTCATCACCCTGTCTGGCAAGCGTCACAATCACCCCGTGGACCTGCCCTCAGTCCTGGCCACGCCCCAGCCCCAGTCTCTGCAGCACCTTCTCCTCCTCCTGCCTCATCCGGCCGGTCTGGGCAGGGCCCTCGTGGTCGTACCCCAGCAGGTGCATCACCCCATGCACCACCAGGAAGGCCAGCTCCCGCTCCGGGGGGTGGCCGTACTCCCGAGCCTGCTCCACGGCCCTGGGGTAGGAGATCACGATGTCCCCCAGGGACAGGGGCTCATCGGGGGGTTGGGGGAAGAGGACCCTGGGTTTCTCCGGGCTCTCATACTCCTGAAGGGGGAAGGAGAGCACGTCCGTCGGGGCATCGATCCCTCGATACTCCCGGTTCATCTCCCGGATCCCCTCGTCGTCGGTGACGATGAGCCCTACTGCGACCGGTCCCCCGGGCCAACGGCCCGCCGTTGCCTCTTCCAGGACCGACTCCAGGAAGGGGCGGTTCACCTCCCCTTCCACGGACTCCTCCACTTCCCACTCCACGACCAGGAGCGGCTGCCCCTCAGGCGGGGACTTCTTGGGCTGGCTTGGGGGGTTCTCCAAGGAGCTTATCCTTATCCGCCTCCGGCGCCGGCAGCGCCGGGGGGTACTCGATCCGAGGGTGGTACATGCCCATCAGGATGGAGGTAAAGGCAATCTTGGTCTCCTCCACGTCCCGCATGGTGAGTTCGCAGTCGTCCAACTGGCCCTCGGCCACCCGCTCGTCCACCACCTTGCGCACCAGGGCCGCCACGACCTCTGGAGAGTGGTCTTTGGCCGATCGCACCACCGCCTCCACCGAATCCGCCAGCATCACGATGGCCACCTCTTTGCTGCGAGGCCTGGGGCCGGGGTAGGAGTACTGGGAGACGTCCACCTGGCCGTCGCCCTCCCGCGAGGCCTGGTTGAAGAAGTAGCTGACCAACCGGGTACCGTGGTGCTCGCCGATGAACTCCGTCACCCTGGGCGGCAGCTTGTACTTCTCCGCCATCTCCAAGCCATCCCGCACGTGAGCCGCCACGATCCGGGCACTGGTCTGGGGATCCAGGGAGTCGTGGACGTTCTTCCCGTCGAACTGGTTCTCGATGAAGAAGTAGGGTCTGGCCAGCTTCCCCACGTCGTGGTAGTAGGAGCCCACCCGTACCAGCAGGGCATCCGCACCGACCCGCTCCGCCGCACGCTCCGCCAGGTTCCCCACCATGATGCTGTGATGGTAGGTGCCGGGCGCCTCGTTTAGCAACCGCCGCAGCAGGGGCTGGGTGGGATCGGACAGCTCCAGCAGCTGCATGGTGGTGGTGATCCCGAACAACCGCCCCAGCAGACTGAAGGTCCCGACCGTCAGGGAAGCGGACAGCAGGCCGTTAACCACGGAAAGGCCACCCATCAGGGCCAGCCCAGCCCAATCGTCCTCTTTGGTCATGAGCCGGAAGACGAGGATGACCGCGAAGCTACCTAGAGCCACCATGGCACCGGCAAGAAAGTAGGAGTGGAGCCTGTCGCTTCGCCGCACGCCCAGGGTGCCCAGCACCGCTCCCACCACCCCGATGGCGGCCACCTCCAGGGAGTTGCTGGCGATGCTGGCCACCACGATGCTCAGCACCACCGTTACCAGCAAGGCCAGTTGGGCCTCCAACAGGGTGGCCAGCAGCATGGCCACCGCCGAGATGGGGAAGAGGTACGCCCAGTAGGGCCTGCCCGGCAGCACCGCCTTCGCGGCCAGCACGGAGGCCAGGATCACCAGAGCCACCAGCAGCAATCGCCTCTCGTGGACCAGGAGGGTGGGGTCGAAGACCCAGATGTAGCCCGCCAGCAGCACCACCACGATCAGTGCCAGCAGCGCCGAGGCAGAGATGGCGTGGTAGTCCACCGCGGGATTCCGAAGCCCGAGGGCCTCCAGCTTCTCAAGGTCGGTCGCCCTGACCACGTCCCCTTCCCGAAGGATGACCTCTCCCTTCTCGATGGTCTTGCTGACGGGCGCCACCGCGTCCTGGGCCTCCTTCCGAAGCCTCTCGGTCTCGGCGGGATTGGGGGAGTAGTTCACCCTGGCGAACTGTTGCACCAGGTCCGCCGCCAGCTCGCGATCCTGGTCCACCGGTAGCGCCGCGAACCTGGCCATGGCCTCGCCCCGCAGGCTGCGCAATCTCTCCGAGGTGATCTTCTCGCTCAGCAGCTCGTAGAGCACCCGTGGAGCGTTGGTGGCGACCGCCTGCCAGCGAGGGTCCTCCATGCGCGAGATCAGCGACAGCTCGTCGTCGGAAAGGTCGAAGTCCAAGGCCTTCCGGACCGCGATCTTCTTGGCGTCCAGCATCATCACCGTATTGCCGCGGACCGCCCCGATGTTCTGCAGGGCCACCGACATCTTGCCCCGCTGCTGGGAGGCAACGCCGGGGTCGAAGACGAAGACGTCCTGGACGCTGTTGGCGGCCCTCTCTCGCTCGGCCTTGGTCTCGATGGCAGAGACGTACTGGATTCGCTTGGGCGCCCGGATGTTACTGGAAGTCACGTCACCTTCGCGGAGCTCGTACCGGCTAGGAAGAAGATGTACAGAGAGAATGAAGGTCAGGCCCGCTGCCAGCCCCGCCACCAGCAGGATGAGGCGGGCAAGCCTCCGGCCATCCAGCTCCGGCCGGCCATGGGGGAGACTGCTGTCTCTCAAAGCCACTCTTCAACCACCCTCTTCTGCGGCTACCTGCGGTCTCCCCGCAGCCCTTCACCGCTAATAGCTGGGTTGCCACGGTTGATTGCCACCGAAAACAAGACAGGCACGCCGGTGGATCTCCACCGCTGTGCCTGTGGAAGCGGAAGACTATCGCGGCAGCAGATCGCGCACCACGTCAGCAATAACCTGGCCCTCGGCTCGCCCCTTCAACTGGGGGGCCAGCTTCGACATCACCTTGCCGAAGTCGCCCGGTCCTTTGGCCCCCACCTGCGCGATGACGGCCTCGGCAGCCTGAACTATCTCCTCACGGGACATCTGTTGGGGCATGTAGGTCCGAAGGATCTCCAACTCCTCCTGCTCCCGAGCCGCCAGTTCAGGCCGGTTGCCCTTGGTGAACTCCTCGATGGACTCCCGTCGCTGCTTGATCTGCCGGGAGAGCACGCCGACGACGTCCTCGTCGGTCAGCGGTTTCCCTTTGGCTATCGCCTCGTTGACGATAGCTGCCCGAGCCATCCGGATGGTAGAAACCCGGACCGCCTGACGCTTCCGCATCGCGTCCTTGAGGTCCTCCATCAACTGCTCGTTCAAACCCATCTCGAACTCCTCCGCGCATTCGACGAATTATAGGTATCCGTCTCAAAAAGTGTCAAGAAATTGCCACTTCCCAGGCGGCGTGCTATCATCCGGCCGCCTGAGCTGCTATGAAGGAGTCCTCATGGTCGATGTGGCCGTCCCCTACGGAAAGACCCAACTCCACTTCTCCCTCCCCGATTCCACTCCCCTGACCCTGGTGAAACCGGTCTCCGCCCCTCCGGCCAGGGATCAGGCCGCCGAAGTGGCCCGGGCACTGGAAGAAGCCCTGGCGCGGCATCCCCTCCCCTCTCGGGGCAACGCCGTGGTCGTCGTCAGCGATGGCACCCGGCCGGTGCCCAACACCACCATACTACCCGTCCTGTTGCGCAGGATGGAGGCCGCTGGAATAGCCCGAGAGCGCATCTCCATCCTGGTGGGAACGGGGCTGCACCGGCCCACCAGGGAGGCTGAGCTGCCGGCCCTGCTGGGAGCGGAGGTGTGTCGCAACTATCGAGTGGCCGTCCACGATGCCCGGGATCGGGACCGGCTGGTGCCGCTGGGCGAAACCTCGCGCGGAACCCCCATCTGGATCAACCGCCTCTACCTGGAGAGCGACGTTCGCGTCCTGACCGGCATGATCGAACCCCACCAGTTCGTGGGCTTCACCGGCGGCGCGAAGAGCGTGGCCATCGGCCTCGCAGGAGAGGAAACGATCGAGGGAAACCATACGTTACTGCAGGATCCTCGCTCCCAGATCGGGGTGTACGACGGCAACCCCGCTCGGGCGGAGATGGAGGAGATCCTGGAGCGGGTGGGGGCCGACCTGGCTGTCAACGTGATCTTGAACAACGAGAAGAAGATCGTTCGGTCCCTGGCTGGTTCGCCCGTGGAGGTGGAGAGGGCCGGTGTCCAACTCTCCGCCCAGATCTGCCAGGTGGCCGTGCCGCACCCCTTCGACATCGTCATCGCCTCTCCAGGGGGGTTCCCGAAGGATCTGGAGGTCTATCAGGCCCAGAAGGCGGTGGCCCACGCCGCCATCGCCGTTCGGGAGGGCGGGACCATCGTGTTGGTAGCGGAGTGTCCCGAGGGCTCGGGGGATGCGGAGTTCGAACGGTTCATGGTCCAGTCCTCCAGCCCCGCCGGCGTCCTGGAGCGGTTCCGGCGGGCGGGTTTCCGGATGGGTGCCCACAAGGCCTTCCTGCTGGCCCGCAGCATGGTCAGGGCCCGGGTACTGCTGGTCTCGGACCGGCTGCCGGTGGAGCTGGGGAAGAGACTGCTGTTCGAGCAGCACGGCACCATCGAAAGCGCCCTCGAGAGCGCCTTCGCTCGCCACGGCCTCTCGGCCACCGTGGCCGTCATGCCCAAGGCGTCGTCCACCATCCCGAGGATAGCGGCGACAGGGTAGGGTCCGGCGGCTCGGCCGGCCCTCCTTGCGCGTTTGCCAGGATCAGGATAAGGAGGAGAGGACTCTAATGCCAACCCTTGCTGAGATGATGAAGGGAGCCAGGACCCTGGTGGGCCCCTGCACCGACGTCAAACCTGGGGAGACCGTCCTGGTCGTCGCCGACAGGCCGATGACCTCCATCGCCGAGGTCGTGGCCGCTGCCGCCAAGGAGCGAGGGGCGGAGGTGGTGATCGCCCTGATCGACCAGCGCTCCTCCGATTCCACCGAGCCTCCCAGGCCGGTGGCCGAGGCGATGAAGGCCTCCGACGTGATCTTCTCCGCCGTGAGCATCTCCATCACCCACACCAGGGCCGTTAAGGGGGCCGTGGCCGCCGGGGCCCGGGCCATCGCCCTCACCGCCGTGACGGAGGATATGTTGGTCTCCGGCGGGTTGGAGGCCGACTTCGTCCAGGTTAAGGCGACCTGCAGGGCCGTGGGCGAGCGGATGGCCGGTGCAAAGGCAGTCCACCTCACCACCAGGGAAGGCACCGACCTCACCTTCCGGGTCGAGGGCCGGCGGGTCAACGTGATGCCCTGCGTGGTGGAACCGGGGGAGTTCTCTCCCGCCCCCACCGCCGAGGTGAACTTCTCGCCCATCGAGGGTAGCGCCAACGGGGTCATCGTCGCCGACGCCAGCATCCCCTACCTGGGGATCGGTCTGCTGAAGAAGCCGATCCGGTTCACCGTCAGGGACGGCTTCATCGTGGAGATCGAGGGGGGCGACCCCGAGCAGGCGGGCAAGCTGAAGGCCGCCTGGGAGCGGCAGGCCGACCCCAACGTGTACAACGTGGCGGAGATGGGCATCGGCATGAACCCCCGGTGCCGCTTCAGCGGGATCATGCTGGAGGACGAGGGGGTTCTGGGCAGTATCCACATCGGCACCGGCACCAACATCACCCTGGGTGGCAACGTGCAGGCCCGGAGCCACTACGACCTGATCATGAGCAAGCCCACGTTGAATTTGGACGGCGAGGTCCTGATCCAGGACGGAGAGTTGAGGCTGTAGACGACCGGCCGCCCTTGGAGACGCTGTCCCTTCAACTCACGGAGACCCTGTGGGTCCGGGACAATATGTACTCCAGCTTGTTCACCAGGTCCGCCGGATCGAAGGGCTTCGTGATGAAGCCATCGATCCCCTCGTTGGCCAGATCCTCCACCTCCTCGAAGGTGAAGGCGGTCGCCACGATCAGCGGCACCCGCTTCCACCTGGGATCCCGACGCAGCAGCCTGGCCAGCCTGAAGCCGGACATGTTGGGCAGGTTGAGGTCCAGGATCACGGCATCGGGATCCGCCCTCTCCACCGCCTCGTAACCCTCCAGTCCGTCGCGAGCCGGGATGACCTGGTACCCGGCCTGCTCCAGGTTGATACTCATTATGTCAAGCATCTCGGGCTCGTCTTCAACCACCACCACTCTCGATCGCTTCATGGCCTTCACCCAATCACCAGTCTCGCCCTGCCCCGACCCGCGATGCCCCTCAAGCCAGCTGTCCCCGGGCGGCCATCAGTCGGCGCCGCTTCTCCGCCAGCAGCTTCCGATGCTGTTGTCTGAGCTGGGGATCGAAAACGTGCAGGTTTATCTTCACCGCCGCTACCAGATCCTCGGGATAGAAGGGCTTGGTCATGTACTCCACCGCACCCCTCTCCAGCCCCCGGAGCACATCCTCATCGCTGACACGCGCCGTCAGCATGATGACGGGGATACCAGATAGCTCGGGATCTGCCTCGATCCGCTCCAGAACGTCCCAGCCATCCATCTCTGGCATCAGGATGTCCAGCACCACCAGGTCGGGCTTCTCCTCCTTGACCTTCCGCAGGGCATCTTCCCCATCGTAAGCTTCAACGACGATGAATCCGTGTCCCTCCAGGTTGGCTTTGGCGATGTCCACTATGCCCGGCTCGTCATCCACAACGAGAATACGGCTCCTAATCATGGCTGATCCCCTCTTCTGGCTCTAAGCTAAGAGCATGATCGTCGGGCCGATTGGCAGAAGACCCCTGAGAATGGGGGAGGACGAAGGCGAAGGTGCTGCCCTGGCCCAGGGTGCTTTCCGCCCAGATTCGGCCCCCGTGCGCCTCGATGATGTTCCGGCAGATGTACAGCCCTAGGCCGCTGCCCGGGGTCCTCCTGCTGTGGCCACCCTCGACCCGGTAGAACTTGTCGAACACCCTGGGAAGGTGCTGGAGCGCGATCCCGATGCCCTGATCGACGACCCGAACCTCCACCTCCGCGGTCCGCCTGTGCAGCTCCACCCGTATCGACTTGCCCATGGGTGAGTACTTGATGGCATTGCCCAGAAGGTTGTCCATCACCAGCTCCAGCTGCACTCGATCCCCCTCCGCCTTCACCGGACGCCTGGGCGCCTCCAGTAGGATCTCCCGCCCCTTGGCCGAAGCCCTGGCCGTGGAGACCGCCACGGAGACCAGATGTGTCAGATCCACCTGGTGCGGCGAGATCTTCAACAGTCCGGACTCTATCCTGGAGACGTTGAGCACGTTCTCGATCAGCCTGGCCAGCCGGTCCGCCGCGCCGTCGATCCCCAGCAAGAAGCGCTGCACCGTCGGCTGATCCAGCGACAGCTGAGGGTTGAGCAGCGTGGATGCGTACCCCTTGATCAGGCCGAGGGGGGTCCGCAGCTCGTGGGAGACCATGGAGACGAAGTCCGACTTCATCCGGTCGACCTCGCGCAGCTTGCTGATGTCCCGGGCGATCACGACCCCCAGCCCCTCTCCCCGGGCTTCCGACCGGACGAAGGAGTAGCTGGCGGCCACGTCCCGCTCGGTGCCATCCTTGGTCATCACCACTGTCTCAAAGTAGGGTGTCGGCTGCCGCTTCTCGATGACGTCCAGCAACGAGAAGTTCGGCTTGGGCCCCCCCGGGACGCCGGCGAGGGAGTTGAAGAGGGTCTCCTCGCATCCTCGACCCACCACTTCGTCCGCTCGCCAGCCGATCAGGGCCTCCGCCGCGGCGTTGATCCGTGCCACCCGGTTCTCCTGGTCCACGATGATGATGGCATCGGAGGTGTTGCTGATGATTGCATCCAGCTCGTCGCGCTCCCGGTCGACGCTCTGGTAGAGGATGGCGTTCTGCACTATCACCGCCGCGTTGGCCGACAGGATGGTGAGCAGCCGGAGGTCATCCTCGTTGAACTTGGATCCCGGTCGCTCGCTGACCAGCACCGCCCCTATCAGCCGATCCTGGGCCCTCAGGGGTGCCACCAGGGCGGGCTGCCGCGTCCAATCTCCGTCACAAGTCACTCGGAGACCATCGACCGACTGGATTGGGCATAGGGGATCGGGCGTCCGGATAGCGAGCTCCACTATCTTCAGCTTCACCCCGGAAAGCTCCTCCTGCGTGAAGCCAAATGCCGGGTATTGAGGGATCAGCTCCCCGTCCTCGCCGACCAGCAGCAGCATGCAGCTCTCGGCCTGGAGCAGCTGAGCGATCGACTTGGTCAGCTCTCGGTAGGTGTCGTCCAGGTTGGTCAGGGTCGCCACACTCTGGGATACCTCGGCCAGGCCCGTCAGCTCTCGAACCCGTTCCTGCAGCGAGGTGAAGAGCTGGGCGTTCCGGATGGCGATGGCCGCCTGATGAGCGAAGGAGGAGAGCAGCTCCACGTCGGCCTGGCTGAACTGGTCGATGCGGTTCCCGAAGACGGAGAGAACCCCGATGACCTTCCCCCGCATCGTCAGGGGCACGCCCAGGTAGGAATGCAGCTCCTCGACCTGGCCCTGCTGCATCCAGTAGGGTTGCTCCACCAACGACATGTCCGAGACCAGCTTCGGCGCTTCCTCCTTCACCACCTGCCAGCTCATGCCGCGACCCGCCGGGGTTCGATCTGTCTGGCTGGCCTTGATGGGCAGTCCCCTGGCGGCCCGGAACACCAGTCCGCCGTCGGTTTCGTCCACCAACATGAGGGCGCAGGCCTTCGCCCGCACCATCTCGGCCGCCAGGTCCACGATGATCTGCAGCGTCTGATTGGGATCCAGCCCCGTTGCCAGGGCATCGCCCACCCGATGGAAGGAGGCCAGCAGCTCGCGGCTCTTCTTCTGAGTCTCCTGGTACAGCCGGGCGTTCTCGAACTCGATGGCGGCCTCGTTGGCGAAGACGTCCAGGAGCCGCAGCTCGTCCACCGTGAACTGGTTCAGTCCCAGCCGCGACAGGGTGATGACCCCGATCACCCGCCCCTCGAAGTTGATGGGGGCGGCGATCATCGACTCGTCCAGGACGGGGGTGCCCGGGACGTGATAGGCCCTCGGGTCCCGCTCCACGTCACCCACGATCTGGGGCACACCCTGGGCCGCCACCCAGCCGGTGACGCCCTGGCCCACCTGAATCTGCAGATCCTCCAGCTTCTCGATCCAGTAATCTCGGCTGGAGCTCACCACCGCCAGGGGCACCAGCTCGTTGGTATCCTCCTGCAGCACGAACACCCGGCAGTTGTCGTACCTGAGCAGGTTTCGCAGCTCGTCGGCCACGATGTTCGCGATGGAGGAGACGCTCTTGGAGCGGCTCAGCTTCGACATGATCGCCTGCAGTCGCTCCAACTGGCTGTTCCACTCCTCCACCTCTCGGTACAACCGGGCGTTCTGTATGGCAATGGCCGCCTGGTTGGCAATGGCCATGGCCGTCTCGATCTCGCCCTTGGAGTAGCGGTGGTGGTAGGCGACGTGGTTGATGTATAGGGTACCCTGCAGCTGCCCCTTGGCGATCACCGGCAGCACCAGGATCGTCTTGTCACCGAAGAAGCGCACGGCATCCTTGTCGGTGCGGGGATCGTTGAGGGCATCCGAGACCAGCACCGGCTTCTCGGACTTGATCGCCTCCTTGGAGAGCGGCTCGGTCTCCAGGGAGAGGGGATACTGTTTCCACTGATGGACGAACTCGGGGGACATCCCGCTGAGGGCCGACGGGAGGAGGGTGACGCCGTCCTTGTCCAGCAGCCACAGTCCGCACCGATCGGCGCCCACCAGCCTGCCGGTGTTCTCCGTGACCAGGGAGAGCACCTCCTCCAACTGAAGGGTGGATCCCGCCGTGCGGGCGACCTCCAGCAGGGCGCTGGAGGCCCGCTCCCTCCGTCGCTGGCTGTGGATCACCCTCAGACCGGCGGATATGGCGCGGGCGAACCCCCCGGCCAGGGTAGACCGGCCGATGGAGACGCTCTCCACGTCGTCACCCATCACCACCAGAGCCCCCAGGTCGTCGCCGTCGAAGGGGACCGGCCAGGCGAGCCCTCGCACCACCTCCGTCTTGAAAGCCGAAGGGATCTCGACGCGGAGCGGGAGCAGCGCAGCGTCCCCCCGGGAGGCCACCTGGCGCCGGATCTCGGGCGCCATCTCCACCAGGGCTCCCCCCCATCCCTGCCGGGCCGCCGCGGGCGTCAAGGCGCACAGCACCGCCGCTCGGTTCCGATCCTGGGGCTCCACCATCAAGGAGGTGGGCAGCACGGCCGCTACCGGGGTCCCGTTCAGAACCTCGGCCAGGCTCAACAGCAGCGGCGACACGATCTCCGTGACGTCGTCGGGCACGGGAGGCGAGCTGGGCGGCTGATGCAGCTCCAGAACGGCGTCGACCTGTTCGGCGCCCTCGACGCCGTCCGCGATGACCGGCGGGTTATGCTGAGATCCGGACCCGGTGCGAGGCATTACTCCTCCAGGGATAGGCAATGGCAAAGGTACGAGAGATCCTGGTCGAACCCGCCGGCAAAGGGTTTCGTGAGCTGGGCGACGCATGCGGTCGTCAGACCAGGAGCCGCACGAATCGTACCAACTTCTTGCTTACCTCAGCCCATGATACCGAGCAAAGTGAAGCGTCTCCGGCAGGCAGGCGCCTCCTCGAGACGTAGGGCTGGGGTTCATCCCCAGCCGCCCGGCCGTCCTCACCGGACCGGCGGGGCAAGACCCCGCCCTACGCCGAGGATTTGCTGGATGGACCCCCTAGAGCCGTTCCAGCAACGCCACCGGGAAGGTGGCCAGTACCGAGGCCATGGGAAGCCCGAACCCGACCCCCTCCAGGGGTGCTACCTGGAGGGTCTCGCCCGTGAAGAGATTGCGGTAGGCTTTGCCCGCCTCACTGGCCGGCACTCTCACATAGGAATCTTGCCAGACTTCCACTCCTGTTGGCGAGAGTTGCTGCCCTTTCGCCAACCCCACCACCAGCCTCGGCGCCACCACCACGGCCATCCGAGGCCCTTTCCGCCGGGCAAAGGCACAGAGGTGGTCCCGCCGGGGACCAAAGCCTTCCAGGGGAAGGTAGGCTCCCTCGCTGAACAGCTCCGGGTGGCGGCGGCGATAGGATAGAGCGAGGTGGATCACGAACATCTTCACCCCGCCGTCTTGCCAACCCTCCAGAAGGCGGCTGGACAGCCCCCCCAGCCCCCCGTCGGTCCTGGAGATCTCCTCTTTGAGCCGGCCCAGCATCTCGGCTCGCCGCTCGTAATCCACGGGACGCCGGTTGTCGGGATCCACCAGGCTGAAATCCCACAGCTCGGAGCCCTGGTAGAAGTCCGGGACGCCGGGCGAAGCGATCTTCAGCAGGGTCTGGGAGAGGGAGTTGAACGTCCCGAAGTAGGCCACCCTTTCCTGCAGGGACCGGAAATCCTTGAGGAAGGGATTGGCGTGGGTCTTGTCCAGGATGGCGCGGGTGAACTCCCTCACCGCCTCCTCGTAGGCCGCGTCCGGGCTCACCCAACTGGTGTTGACCTTGGCCTCCTTCACGGCCTTCAGCATGTGGGCCTGCATCCGATCCACGAAGGAGCGGTAATCGGCGGCGGAGACGGGCTCCAGGGGCCAGGCGCCAAGCAGCGTCTGGTACAGGTAGTACTCCTCGTTGGCGTCGGGAACCGGCTGGCCCTGGAGCCGGCCCTTCCTCTTGTGGTTGAGCCTGGTCCACCGGGTGAGAGCCGCCCGCCACTCCTGCGGCATCTCCGAGAGCACGTCGATTCGCGCCCTCACGTCCTCGCTCCGCTTCGCGTCGTGGGTGGAGGTGCCCAGCAGCGCGTGGGGCCACTGCTTCTGGCGGTTGCCGTTCTGCTGGTGGAAGGAGGAGAGGGAGGCGCCGAACTGGCCGGGGTTCCCACCCACCTCGTTGAGGGAGAGGAGGCGGTTGTACAGGTAGAAGGCGGTGTCTTCCAGGGCCTTCGCCATCACCGGCCCGGTGGTCTGCTGGAACTTCCGCACGAAGTCCAGCAGCTCGGTGCGATCGTCCTCCCCGACGTTGTCGGGCCAGCGGAGCAGGAGGATGTCGCCGAGGTACCCGAACACCGCCGGAGGAACGCTGGGGTTGCGTCTCTTGGCCTCCCGAATGGCGCCCTCCACGTATGCCCAGTCCCGGGCGTCCACCGAACGGTCGCCATCGATGTAGGTGCGATACACGGGAAGGCAGGCGATCACCTCCCTCAGGGCGAAGGTGAGGCTGTTCAGGGTGAAATCTCGATACCGGCGATTGCGGGCGGCTATCCTCTTCAGCTGGTAGCCGAGCATGTTGATCTCACTGGCGAGGGAAACCAGCATCACCGTCTTCTTGCTGGCGTAGACCAGCTGTCTGAAGTCGACGTCCTTCCCCGTGAACCGCCTGTAGATCAGGTCGAAGGCCCTGGCAGCCGTCCCATCCACGAACAGCCCGTTGACCGCGTTGGCGAAATCGTAGCCGGTGGTGCCGTAGACGGGCCAATCCTGAGGCAAAGCCTCGCCGTCGCTCAGGATCTTCTCCGCGACGATGTACATGGGTCTGGCCAGCAGCGCCTTGGACTTCTCGGAAGCCTCCTTCTCCGGCCTCGGCGAGAGCAACTCTTTGAGGGCGGGCCACCGCGCCTCTGAGGGGTCCTCGCCCTCGGACAGATAGCTCTTGCCCAACTCGAACAGATAGCTCCCTTGAAGCCTCTCGAAGTACCCCTTGGGGTCCCAGAGGCCGTCGGGATGGTCGATCCTGAGCCCGGTGACCTTGCCCTCGCGCGCCAGATCCAGCACCAGTCTGTGGGTTTCCTCGAAGACCCTCGGGTCTTCCTGTCGAAGCGCCACCAGGTCGTTGATGTCGAAGAAGCGGCGATAGTTGATCTCCTCCGCCGCCACCTGCCAGTGGGCCAGCCGGTAAGGCTGCCGCTCCAGCAGGGCGTCCAACCGGTCGAAGCTGGCCGGCTGACCTCGACTGCCCGCGAAGAGACGCACAGCCCTACCGATAGCTTCACGCACCGACCCTGAGGAGTCGTCGAGGCCCCTCAGACGCCGCTTGACGACCTCTTTCTCCCGCTGCCGCTCCTGAACCTTCTCAGGGTCGGTCTCGGACCGCTCAGGGAGATGGGTCAGGGCGGTTAGGATGCTCTGCAGCTCGTGGAGCTGCTCGTCGTCGGGGTCGAGCTGCTCCACCAGCTCCTCGGCGCAGGGCTGCAAGATGTCCAGATAGCTCCTCGGGTCCAGCGGGAGCTTGTGGTCGTAGTAGTAGATGAAGAAGGCACCCTCCTCGTACCTCAGAACCAGCTCCTGGCTCTCCAGGACGGCGCCGTAGGCATCCCCCAGGATGGGCAGCAGGACCCGGTCTTCCAGATGGGTATCGCTGCGCAAGGGGTGCCAGTCGATGTCGAAGAAGGCCGCGTAGGGGGAGCTGGGCCCGTTCTCCAGCACGTCCATCCACTTGGCGTTGCTGGTCTCCCAGGCGCTCATGTGGTTGGGAACCACGTCCAGGATCAGCCCCATGTCCTGGCTCTTCACCTCCTTCGCAAAGGCCTCGAACTCGTCGCGGCTGCCCAGGTCCGGGTTCAGGGCGCCGTGATCGCAGATGTCGTATCCGTGAGGGCTGCCGGGTCGCGCCTGGAGGCAGGGTGACGAGTAGCAATCCGTTATCCCCAACTCTTGCAGGTAGGGCAGCACGGTCCGGGCATCCGCGAAGGTGAAGGCCCGGTTGAACTGAAGACGGTAGGTGGAGGCGGGTAGCCTCCTGTGGGTGCGCAGTCTCTCCACCATGGCGTCCACGACCCCCTGGCTGGCTGCCTGACGCGCCCGCCATCCCACCCTGCCGGCCGGGTGCCCTTCCTGGTCGGGGAATAGCTGCCGGAACAGCACCAGACTCCGTGGGGGCAGGCTGAAGACGGAGGCGCCGGGCAGCGGCTGCTGTCCGCCCTCCACCTCCTGCTGGCCCGTGTCCACCCACAGCTCCCACCGAACGATGGGGAGGTCATTGGGAAGGGTGAAGGGCACAGGCTCGTGATTGGCATTCAACAGAAGGAGCAGGACGTCGCCGACCACCGGCCCTCCCGGGTCATCGAGGCGGTCTGAGCCGTCGTCGGCGATCCTCATTCCCAGACACCGGCCGTCGGGCTGGTCCCAGTCCTCGGCCGTCATCTCCCGACCGTCCGGCCGAAACCAGGTCACGTCCTTCAGCCCCAAACCCCGCAGCAGCCTCCCCTCGAAGAACTTCCGCCGCCGCAGCACCGGCTGCTCCCGACGGATCCGGATCAGGGTCCTGGCGAATTCCAGCAGCCGTCTGGAACCCTCGTCCCATTCCCACGAGAACCAGCTGATCTCGTTATCCTGGCAGTAGGCGTTGTTGTTGCCGCCCTGGGTCCGGCACACCTCGTCCCCGCCGCAGATCATCGGAACCCCCTGGGAGAAGAGCAGGGTCGCCAGGAAGTTGCGCTTCTGCCGCTCCCGGAGGTCGAGAACGAACCGGTCCCTGGTTGGACCCTCGACGCCGCAGTTCCAGCTGTTGTTCTGCTGGTCGCCGTCTGCGTTCCCTTCCTGGTTGGCCTCGTTGTGCTTCTCGTTGTAGCCGACCAGGTCGTTGAGTGTGAAGCCGTCGTGGGCGGTGATGAAGTTGATGCTGGCGTAGGGCTTGCGCCCATCCTCCTGGTAGAGGTCGCTGCTGCCCGTGAGCCGGTAGGCCAGCTCCCCCAACTGGCCGGCATCGCCCTTCCAGTAGCGCCGAAGGTTGTCCCGGTAGCGGGCGTTCCACTCGGCCCACAGCACCGGGAAGTTGCCCACCTGGTACCCTCCCTCGCCCACGTCCCACGGCTCCGCGATCAGCTTCACCTGGGAGATGACCGGGTCCTGGTGGATGATGTCGAAGAATGCGGAGAGGCGATCCACGTCGTGGAGCTCCCTGGCCAGGGTGGCCGCCAGATCGAAGCGGAAGCCGTCCACGTGCATCTCCAGCACCCAGTACCGCAGGCTGTCCATGATCAGTTGAAGGGTCTGGGGGTGGCGGGCGTTCAGGCTGTTGCCGGTGCCCGTGTAGTCCATGTAGTAGCGGGGATTGTCGTCCACCAGCCGATAGTAGACGCCGTTGTCGATCCCCTTGAGGCTCAGGGTGGGGCCCAGATGGTTCCCCTCGGCGGTGTGGTTGTAGACCACGTCCAGGATCACCTCGATCCCGGCCTGGTGGAGGGTCTTCACCATCGCCTTGAACTCGGCCACCTCCTCGCCGGCCCCCCGCCTGCTGGCGCAACTGCCCTCGGGCGCGAAGTAGCCTATGGTGTTGTAGCCCCAGTAGTTGCACAGCCCCTTTTCCAGCAGGAGGTTGTCGTCCAGCTTGGCGTGCACCGGCAGCAGCTCGACCGCCGTTATTCCCAGGCTCCGGAGGTAGTCCACCACCACCGGCGACGCCAACCCGGCGTAGGTTCCGCGCAGCTCTTCCGGCAGGTCGGGGTGTCGCATAGTGAAGCCCTTGACGTGGGCCTCGTAGATAATGGAGTCCTGCCAGGGGATCCGCGGCGCACGGTCGCCCTCCCAGTCGAAGCCGCCATCCACCACCACCCCTTTCGGCACGCCCCAGGCGTCGTCCTCGTCGTTCAGCTCCAGGTCCTCGTTGGGGCTGCCCAGGTTGTAGCTGAAGACCGGAGCCCGCCAGTCCAACTGCCCGGCCAGTGCCCTGGCATAGGGATCGATCAACAGCTTGGCGGGATTGAAGCGGTGACCTCGCTCGGGGTCGTAGGGCCCGTGCACCCGGTACCCGTAAAGCTGTCCAGGGCGGATGCCCGGGAGGTAGCCGTGCCACACGTGGGCCGTGACCTCGGGCAGGGATAGGCGGACCGACTCCTCCTCGTCCTCAATGCGATCGAAGAGGCACAGCTCCACCGCCGCAGCGTTCTCCGAGAAGAGGGCAAAGTTGACGCCCTGTCCGTCCCCGGACGCCCCCAGGGGATACGGCTTTCCTGGCAAGAGCTTCATACCGCCGTCCTCGCTTCCGACGCTGCAAGATCCTGCGATGGTTCGTGGCGAGCGGCCGGTGCCGACAAGGAAGCACGGAGGCACTTCCAGGAGGCCCCATTGCCCGATGGGTTGCCTCCTGCCTTCGCTCTGGAGCCGTGGCGCCGGCCGGATCCAAAGTCCGAGCGGTTCGTGGAGGCCCTCGGAGGGCTATCTGAGGGCCACGACCGATCGATGGAGATCGCTAAAGGCAAGAAACCTGCCGGGCGGTGAGGGCTCTACTGGTAGATCACAACCGAGGGCACGGGATCCAAGCCCATTACCTGCTCTGGCCGGAACAGGTCGGGGTCGTGGTTGTAGAACATCTTGATCCCGGCGAACTGGAGCGGCTTCTCCATCACCCTCTGGTAGCTCCCCAGCTTCACCGATTGGGCGCCGAAGCCGTCCATGTCCAGCACCAGGTCCACCACCGGGCTCCTCCCTATCCTCTCCTTGTCGGGGAGCATGTTGACGGTGAACTGGTGAACGATCAGCACCTTCGGAGGCAGCTTCCTCTCCTGGATGATCTTCTCCAGGAAGCCGAGTGCGTAGTTCACCTCACCCGACACGGTGTGGCCGATCTGCTGGCCCGGGGCCTGCCCCAAGTCCATGTCGAACTCGGGATCCAGCGCCAGGTAGACGTCGGGTTGCTCCAAGTAGGGGCGCAGATACTCCAGCTCGTCCTCCACCCTGCTCCGCCCCACCTGCACGTCCAGGATCAGGCGGAACCCGTTGGCCCTCGCCTGCTCCAGCATGGAACCGATAAGCTCGCCACTCTCCCTCCGACGCCAGAGGCCATCCTCTCCTGCGCCGCCCTGGGCCACCACGGCGATCAGTTCGTAGCAGGGCACGATCTTCTTGTCCGTGAGGGGCGCGTAGGCGTCGGCCTGCCGCTGCAGACGAGCGGCCAACTCCTCGCCAGTGTAGCGCCCCAGGATCCCCATCAACGGCGTCCAGGGTGTGCCATACCAGGTCACCAGCAGGTTGCCGGGTAGGACCGCTCCGGGGACGCTGGAGGCATCCGCCGGGGGCACGCTGGGCCCCAGATCGGGCAGCCCCTCCCACTTGAACCGCTCCTCGTTGCCCCGCTCCTGGACTCCTAAGGGGCCATTCACCCAGCTTCTGAACCCGTCCGTGAAGGCGGTCCAGTTGTCGGCCTTGCGCCACACCATCAGCCCTGTGGTGGTGCGCTGCAGCCCGTCTCCATTGAACGGGTTGTGGTGCTCGTTCTCCAGCGGCTGGCCGGCCACCTCGGGGATGAGGTCGGCCAGCGCTCTGAACCCCAGTTGGAACTCGATCTTCGGTTGGGCAAGGGCAATGCTAGTGGAGGCCACGAGGCTTGCCAGAAGGGCGATCGGAAGAGCATTGAGTCCCCTGAACATGGACAGACCTCCATCGACTGGGCGAGGCGTTGGGAAAGCGGCCCCAGGCTACCACAGCTTTCCGCTCCTGGGAAGGCACGGTGGATGCAACGTCATTAGGAGGGCGACGTCGTTGGGAGGGAGGGCAGAGCGGCATCGACCAGAGGAACACAGAGGCCAAGGGTACGGCCGGCACCACCCTGCCCGAGGATGGCCGGAGGCGGGTTGTCATCGAGAGCGTCGAGCCCGAGATCGACTGCGGCCGCTTCCCCATAAAGCGCACGGCCGGGGAGAAGGTCGTGGTGGAGGCCGACGTCTTCACCGATGGCCACGATGCCCTCGCCTGCATCCTGCTGTACCGGCGGGAGTCCGACCCGGGGTGGACCGAGGTCCCCATGGAGCCCCTGGTCGACGACCGCTGGCGAGGGGAGTTCGTGGTCTCCGATCTGGGCGGCTATCGCTACACCCTCCAGGCCTGGGTGGATCGCTTCCAAAGCTGGAGACGCGAACTGGAGAAGAAGGTCCGGGCGGGACAGGAGTCATCCGTGGATCTGCCGGTGGGTGCACGGTTGGTGGAGGAAGCCGTCCGGCGGGCCTCGGGCGCCGATGCCCGGGCCCTGGAGCAGTACGCCACCGCCCTCCGCCGGAACGGTCGGGGGAACCTCCCGGACGGGGTTCAACGGGCCCTGGAGCCAGGGCTCGCCGACCTCATGAGCAGCTACCCCGATCGCCGCTTCGCCGCCGGCTACGGCAAAGAGCTGGCGGTGGTGGTGGATCGGGAGAGGGCGCGCTTCAGCGCCTGGTACGAGCTGTTCCCCCGCTCCTGCTCCGGCACCCCCGGCCTCCACTCCAGCTTCAAGGAGTGCGAGCAGCGACTGCCTTACGTCGCCGGCATGGGCTTCGACGTGCTCTACCTGCCCCCCGTCCACCCCATCGGCCGCTCCTATCGCAAGGGGAAGAACAACTCTCCCACAGCCGGTCCCAGCGACCCGGGCAGCCCCTGGGCGATCGGGGCCGAGGAGGGCGGGCACAAGGCTGTTCATCCCGACCTGGGAACCCTGGAGGAGTTCCGGCGGTTCGTGGAGAAGGCCCGGGAGCAGGGGCTGGAGATCGCCCTGGACCTCGCCTTCCAGACCTCCCCCGATCATCTCTACGCCCGGGAGCACCCGGAGTGGTTCCGGCGCCGCCCGGACGGGACGATCCAGTACGCCGAGAACCCTCCCAAGAAGTACGAGGACATCTATCCCTTCGACTTCGAGACCGACCGTTGGCGAGAGCTGTGGCAGGAGCTGAAGAGCGTGGTGCTCTTCTGGATCGAGCAGGGGGTGCAGATCTTTCGGATCGACAATCCCCACACGAAGCCCTTCCCCTTCTGGGAGTGGCTGATCGCCGAGGTCAAGAGGGAGCACCCACAGGCGATCTTCCTGTCGGAGGCCTTCACCCGTCCCAGGGTGATGTACCGGCTGGCAAAGCTGGGCTTCACTCAGTCCTACAGCTACTTCGCCTGGCGGAACAGCAAGGAGGAGCTGATCGGCTACTTCACCGAGCTCACCCAAACGGAAGTCAGGGAGTACTTCCGCCCCCACCTCTGGCCCAACACCCCCGACATCCTCACCGAGTACCTGCAGCACGGCGGCCGGCCCGCCTTCATGGCCAGACTGCTGCTGGCAGCGACCCTGGGCGCCGGCTACGGGATCTACGGCCCGGCCTTCGAGCTGCAGGAGAACCAGGCCCGAGAGCCCGGGAGCGAGGAGTACCTGGACTCGGAGAAGTACCAGATCGGGGACTGGGAGATCGACAGGCCCGACAGCCTCAGGGACTTCATCGCCCGGGTGAACCGGATTCGCCGGCAGAATCCCGCCCTCCACGGCGACTGGAGCCTGCGCTTCCATCCTGTGGATAACGACCAGATCCTCTGCTACAGCAAGAGCACCGAGGATCTGTCCAACGTGATCGTGGTGGTGGTCAACCTGGATCCCTACCACACCCAGTCGGGTTGGGTGGAGCTGCCCCTGGAGCCGTTGAGCCTGGAGCCGGATCGGCCCTACCAGATGCACGACCTGCTGAGCGACGCCTACTACCTGTGGCACGGCTCCCGCAATTACGTGGAGGTCAACCCCCACGTCGTGCCGGCCCACATCTTCCGGCTCCGATACCGGGTCCGTACGGAAAGGGATTTCGAGTACTTCATGTGACCGAGGTTAGTGGCTGATGTCTCATCCGGAAGACGACCTCCATCTGGAGGAGAACCCCCTCTGGTACAAAGACGCCGTCATCTACGAGCTGACCGTCCGTGGCTTCTACGACAGCGACGCCGACGGCGTAGGGGATTTCCTGGGGCTGACCCAGAAGCTGGACTACCTCCAGGACCTTGGGGTGACCGCCATCTGGCTCCTCCCGTTCTATCCCTCTCCCCTGCGGGACGACGGCTACGACATCGCCGACTATACTGGAGTGAATCCTTCCTACGGCACCTTGCGGGACGTGCGACACTTCGTGCGGGAGGCCCATCGCCGGGGGCTGCGGGTGATCACCGAGCTGGTGTGCAACCACACCTCGGACCAGCACCCCTGGTTCCAGCGGGCCAGGCGGGCGCGCCCCGGTACCACCGCTCGCGACTACTACGTCTGGAGCGACACCACCGACGAGTACCCAGAGGCCCGCATCATCTTCAAGGACTTCGAGCCCTCCAACTGGAGCTGGGACCCCGCCGCCCAGGCCTACTACTGGCACCGCTTTTACTCCCACCAGCCGGACCTCAACTACGATAATCCCCAGGTTCGGAAAGCCATCTTCCGGGTGATGGACTTCTGGCTCCGGATGGGCGTCGACGGGCTCCGACTGGATGCCATCCCCTACCTTTACGAGCGGGAGGGGACCAACTGCGAAAACCTGCCCGAGACCCACGCCTTCCTGAAGGCCTTGAGACAGCACGTGGACGAGCATTTCCTGAACCGGATGCTGCTGGCCGAAGCCAACCAGTGGCCGGAGGAGGCCGTCACCTATTTCGGGAACGGCGACGAGTGCCAAATGGCCTTTCACTTTCCCCTGATGCCCCGCCTGTTCATGGCCATCCGGATGGAGGATCGCTTCCCCATCGTAGACATCCTGGCCCAGACCCCCCCGATCCCGGACAACTGCCAGTGGGCACTCTTCCTCCGCAACCACGACGAGCTGACCCTGGAGATGGTGACCGACGAGGAGAGGGACTACATGTACCGGGTGTACGCCCAGGACCCCGAGGCCAGGATCAACCTGGGGATCCGCCGGCGGCTGGCTCCGCTGCTGGGGAACAACCGGAGGCGCATCGAGTTGATGAAGGGTCTGCTCTTCTCCCTGCCCGGGACCCCGATGATCTACTACGGGGACGAGATCGGGATGGGGGACAACATCTTCCTGGGCGACCGCGACGGCGTGCGCACGCCGATGCAGTGGAGCAGCGATCGCAACGCCGGCTTCTCCCTGTCCAACCCGCAGCGGCTCTACCTGCCGGTCATCGTGGGCCCCGAGTACCACCACGAGACGGTGCAGGTGCAGGCCCAGCAGAGCAACCCCTACTCCCTGCTATGGTGGATGAAGAGGTTGATCGCTCTGCGGAAGCGGTACAGGGCCTTCTCACGGGGAAGCTTCGAGCTCCTCCACCCGGAGAACCGGAAGGTGTTCGCCTTCCTCAGAGCTTATGAGGACGAGAAGGTCCTGGTGGTGGCCAACCTCTCCCGGTTCGCCCAGTACGCCGAACTGGACCTCTCCAACTGCCGTGGATTGGTACCCACGGAGATGTTCGGGGGTGTGGCCTTCCCACCCATCGGGGAGTCGCCCTACTTCCTCACCCTGGGCCCCCACAGCTTCTACTGGTTCGCCCTGGAGCCCCAGGAGGTCGCGGCTGGTGCACCGGGTGGCGTCGAGTCAAAGGCACCCATCTCCACCCTGGTGATCGGCGGCCCGTGGGAGGCCCTGTTCCAGGAAAGAGAGAGAAGCATCCTCGCCGGCATCCTGCCGGCCTACCTGCAGTCGCGGCGTTGGTTCGGCGGCAAGGCACGCCACGTCAAGTCAACCCAAATCCTCGATGCCATACCTGTGCCCTATGGCGGCAACGTGGCCTACGTCACGCTGGTGCAGGTCGACTACGCCGAGGGAGACGTGGAGAGCTACCTGCTTCCCATCGCCTTTGCGACCGGGGCACGGGCGGACCAACTGCTCCAGGAGTCGCCCCAATCGGTCGTTGCCCGCCTCCGCCTCAAGTCTACGGGCGAGGAAGGGGCGCTCTACGACGCCCTGGTGGAGCCGGACTTCTGCCTGGGACTGTTGAACGCCATCGGCAGCCGGCGCCGGATGAAGGGGACCGAGGGCACCCTGGTAGCCCTGCCCGAGCGGCACTTCAGGCGGCTGCGAGGTGCCCGAGGCGAGCCGCTAGAGCCATCGATCCTGAGGGCAGAGCAGAGCAACAGCTCGGTGGTCTATGGGGATCGGTTCATCCTGAAGTTCTTCCGGAAGCTGGAGGCCGGGATCAACCCCGAGCTGGAGATCGGCAGGTTCCTCGGGAACCGGGGGTTCACCCACGCCCCCCCGGTAGTGGGCTCGCTTCTCTATCAGAAGGATCGACGCGAGCCCACCACGGTGGGCGTACTCGAGGGCTTCGTGCACAACGAGGGAAATGCCTGGAGCTACACCCTGGATAACCTGAGCCGCTACTTCGAGCAGGCCCTGGCATCCCAGGGTGTCCCCGAAGAGGTCGTGCGCGTCGTCTCGTCCCGGCCGAAGGCGGACGGCCTCCTCGATCTCGCCTCCCAGGAGCCGAGCTCCGCGGCCGCCGAGATGATCGGCACCTACCTGGAATCGACGCGGCTGTTGGGACAGCGCACGGCGGAGATGCACCTGGCACTGGCCTCCGATCCGCGGAACCCCGACTTCGCCCCCGAGCCCTTCACCAGTTGGTACCAACGCTCCCTCTACCAGTCCATGCGGGTTCTCACCCGGGAGGTCTTCCTCAGACTGAGCAGGGCGGCGAAGCAGTTGCCGGAGAACTTGGAGGAGGAGGCTTTGCACCTCCTCTCCCTGGAGGGAGAGGCCCTCAAGCGATTCCGGCCGGTGCTGGGGCGTAAGATCGACGCCCTGCGCATCCGCACCCACGGCGATTACCACCTGGGGCAGGTCCTGTACACCGGCAGCGACTTCGTCATCATCGATTTCGAGGGGGAGCCGGCTCGGCCCTTGAGCCAGCGGCGGATCAAGCGCTCACCCCTCCAGGATGTGGCCGGCATGCTGAGCTCCTTCCGCTACGCATCCCATGCGCCTATACTGGGCCAGGTGGAGGCCGCCGTCGTTCGCACTGAAGATCGAGCCTCCGTGGAGCTCTGGGCCCGCTACTGGTATCGCTGGGTCGGCGCCACCTTCCTGAAGTCCTATCTCAACGTGGTTGGAGGCTCTCACCTGCTGCCTCGGAACGGGGATGACCTTCAGCTGTTGCTGGACGCCTTTCTACTCGAGAAGGCGATCTACGAGTTGGGCTACGAGCTGAGCCACCGCCCGAGCTGGGTGCCAATCCCCATGCACGGGCTCGCACATCTGATGGAGGCCGCCGCTTGATCAGCCACGACGTGACCCTGTTGACCGAGGACGACCTCTATCTCTTCAACGAGGGAAGCCACTACCGCCTCTACGATAAGCTGGGATCCCACCCCATCACCATCGGGGGCGCCCAGGGGACCTACTTCGCGGTTTGGGCGCCAAACGCCGAGGAGCTGTACGTGATGGGGGACTTCAACGGTTGGGATAAGTACGGCACGCCCCTCCGGCCGCGAGGGGCATCCGGGATCTGGGAGGGCTTTGTCCCGGCCGTAGGGCGAGGCGATCTCTACAAATACCACCTGGTCTCCCGACAGAGCGGCTACCGGGTGGACAAAGCGGACCCCTTCGCCTTCCACGCGCAGCTTCCCCCGGGCACGGCTTCCATAGTCTGGGATCTGGACTACCGGTGGGGAGACGAGGAATGGATGGCGAAGCGGGCCAGCCGGAACGCCATGGACGCCCCCATGGCCACCTACGAGGTGCACCTTGGCTCCTGGATGCGAGTGCCGGAGGAGGGCAATCGTTCGCTCAGCTATCGGGAGCTCGCCCCCAGGCTGGCCGAGCATGTGAAGAGGATGGGCTTCACCCACGTGGAGTTCCTGCCGATCATGGAGCACCCCTTCTATGGCTCCTGGGGCTACCAGACCACCGGCTACTTCGCCCCCACCAGCCGGTACGGCACCCCCCAGGACTTCATGTACCTGATCGACTACCTGCACCAGCAGAGGATAGGGGTGATCCTGGACTGGGTGCCCTCCCACTTTCCCACCGACGAGTTCGGCCTGGGCTACTTCGACGGCACCCACCTGTACGAGCACGCCGACCCCCGCAAGGGGTTCCACCCCGACTGGAACAGCTTCATCTTCAACTACGGCCGGAAGGAGGTCCAGAGCTTCCTGCTGAGCAGCGCCCTCTTCTGGCTGGACAGCTACCACGCCGACGGCCTGCGGGTGGACGCAGTGGCCTCCATGCTCTACCTGGACTACTCCCGCAAGGAGGGGGAATGGATCCCCAACCAGTTCGGCGGCCGCGAGAACCTTGAGGCTATAGACTTCCTGCGCCGCTTCAACCTGGAGGTGTACAAGGAGCACCCGGACGTCCAGACCATAGCCGAGGAGTCCACCGCCTGGCCCAAGGTCTCGCGGCAGACCTATGAGGGGGGATTGGGCTTCGGCATGAAGTGGGACATGGGGTGGATGCACGACACCCTCCAGTACGCGTCGCTGGACCCCATCCACCGGAAACACCACCACAACGAGCTCACCTTCCGGATGGTCTACGCCTTCACGGAGAACTTCGTCCTCCCCCTCTCCCACGACGAGGTGGTCCACGGCAAGGGCTCGCTCCTGAGCAAGATGCCGGGGGACGATTGGCGTAAGTTCGCCAACCTGCGATTGCTGCTGGGCTACATGTGGTCGCAGCCCGGCAAGAAGCTGCTCTTTATGGGCGGCGAGTTCGGCCAGCGGGCGGAGTGGAACCACGATGCGAGCCTGGACTGGCACCTCCTGCAGTACGCCCCCCACGCCGAAGTGGCCCGCTGGGTGGAGGACCTCAACCGCCTCTTGCGCGGTGAGCCGGCCCTGCACCAGCTGGACTTCGACCAGGCCGGCTTCGAGTGGATCAGCGGCGGCGACGCCGAGAACAGCGTCCTCTGCTACCTGCGCAAGGGTTCCGCTCCCGAGGACACCCTCCTGATCGCCTGCAACTTCACGCCGGTGCCCAGGCACAACTATCGGGTGGGTGCCCCCGCGGGAGGCATCTGGAGGGAGACCCTGAACAGCGACGCCGGGGAGTACGGCGGAAGCGGCCAGGGGAACATGGGAGGGGTGGAGGCCGCACCGATCCCCTACCACGGCCGGACCCACTCCCTCAATCTGACCCTGCCGCCCCTGGGAATACTGTTCTTCAAACCGGAGGCGAAGACGGCCGAGCCGGCCAAGCCTGCCACGGTCCGCCGCACCCGCTCGACTCGCAAACCAGAGGCGCCTCCGCCCGACGGCCTCTAGGTGAGTATCAGAGAGACCTTGATAGTTCTGGGGGGTGACGTTGGCCCACGATGCGCTGGAGTTCTCGCAGGACCAGTTCTGGCCGCTCCTCCCGCAGCAATGGCAGCTTGATCCGCTGGCGACGCAGAGTCTCGGGTTCCAGATCGGCCAGCACTAGCTGCTCCTGCGAGCCCTCGGCCTGTGCCAGGCAAGTACCGTCCGGCCCCACGACCTCCGATCCACCCCAGAATCGTAATCCGCCTTCCTGGCCAACTCGGTTGCAGGCGAGGACGAAGCATGTCAAGGTGGAAGCATAGGCACGGTGAAGTGCTTGGTAGCCGAGTCTAGGGTCAAAACCCTTGTCTACTCCGCTGGTCGGGCTGGCGATCACTCCTAACAGATAGTCGGCACCATCCTGGGCGGCCAGATAAGCCAGTGCCGGATGCCAGAGATCCTCGCAGATCAACATAGCCATGCGACCGAACCGGGTGTCAAAGGCGGCCATCCTGTCGCCTTGTGCGAAGAAACGCGCATCGTCGAAGGCGCCAAAGGTGGGGAGATAGATCTTCCGATGGATATGCTTGAATTCCCCGGCCTCCAGATACGAGGCAGCGTTGTAGAACCGCGGCCCAGGTTCCTCGAGGGGCATGCCTATCACCATCGAGATGTCGTGGCTGGCATCCAACAGCGGTCTTAAGCGGGGGTCATCCAGCCGCAGAGCCAGGTCGAAGATCCCGTCCCCGAGGAAGTATCCCGTGAGACTCATCTCCGGGAAGAGTATCAACTGAGCTCCAGCCCTGATGGCCTGTTCTGCCAGCCGAATCGCGCTTCGCGTGTTGGCCTCGACGTCACCCAGTACGCAGTCTGTCTGACCCAACGCTACCCGAACTGCCATCTCCGCTGGCCTCCTCTCGAACTACGGCAACAGGGATCGTGGGTGGAGAGGATTCGAGACTATCTCCGAGACCCGGGGCAATTACGACAGCCCTGCACATAATCGGCTTGTAGCATGGGATTCAACAATTGTCAAGATCGTCCTGTCACGTGTCACTGCTCAGGGAAGATGTCCGCCAAAAGGGATTGACAACAACAAGCAACAGTGCTACAGTGCAACTGCGTTGCATGGTATGCAACACTGATGCGACTGGACGCACGGACTGGCCATCAACACGAGGAAGGCTAAACATGGATAAAGCTCCAGATTCTTCCGTGCAATCTGTGCAGAAGGCCATTTCCATCCTGAAGGCGTTCTCCATTCAAGAGCCAGAGTTGGGAGTCAACGAGCTGAGCCGACGGGTGGGTCTCCACAAGAGTACGGTTTCGCGCCTTCTCTCCACTCTGGAGCATGCGGCGCTGGTCGAGCGCAATCCGGTGACCGACAAG
>DAHVXI010000045.1:0-79817 GCA_027356795.1 Chloroflexota bacterium
GTCCAGCTTCTTGAACAGGTAGCCGATCACGCCGAAGGCGATCATCACCCCCACGTCGAAGACGCTGCTGTCCAGGCTGTAGGAGCCCAGGACGCAGAAGCCCAGGATCAGGGCAAACAGGATGGCGTAGGGCACCTTCAGGATCGCCACCCACATGGGGATGAGTGGCAGGTTCAGGATCACCAGGATGGCGTTGCCCACGTAGAGGCTGGCAATGACGGCCCAGACGAAGTCGGCGTGCTCCTTGAAGAGGAAGGGGCCCGGGATCAGGCCGTTCATCATGAAGGCGCCCATCAGGATGGCGATGGTGGGGGAGCCCGGGATGCCCAGGGTGAAGAGTGGGATGAGGGCGGCGTTGGCGTAGGCGTTGTTGGCCGTCTCGGGTCCCGCGACCCCCTGGATGACGCCGGTGCCGAACTTCTCGGGGTGCTTGGAGACCTTCTTCTCGGCGACGTAGGACATGAAGGTGGGGACGACGGCGCCCACGCCGGGGATCAGCCCGAGGAAGAAGCCGATGCCGGTGCCCCGGGCGATGGCTCCTGCGGAGTCGATCAGGTCCTGCCTGGTGGGGACCAGGCTGCTCATCTTGGTATCGAAGACACCCCGGACCTCGCTCTCGGCGTTCAGGAGGATCTCGCTGATGCCGAAGATGCCCATGACCACCGGGACGAAGTTGAAGCCGTCCAGCAGCTCGGTCAGGCCGAAGCTGAAGCGAGGGGCGCCCATGACCGGGTCGATCCCCACCATGGCGATCAGCAGGCCGAAGACGGCGGACATGAGGGCGCGCGTCATGGACTTGGCCGCGAGGCCGGTGACCAGGGAGAGGCCGAGGACCATCAGGGCGAAGAACTCGGGAGGGCCGAACTTGAGAGCCAGCGCCGTGAGCGGGAGAGCGATCACCACCAAGCCCATGGTGGCGATGCTGCCGCCGATGAAGGAGCCGATGGCGGCGATGGAGAGGGCGGCTCCGGCGCGTCCCCTCTTGGCCATCTCGTAGCCCTCGAGGCAGGTGATGGCCGAGGCGGCCTCGCCCGGGGTGTTGATCAGGACCGAGGTGATGGTTCCGCCGTACATAGCGCCGTAATAGATGGCGGAGAGCATGATGATGGCGGGGGTTGGATCGAGGACGAAGGTGATGGGGATCAGGATGGCTGTGCCGGCCGCGGGGCCGACGCCGGGCAGAACGCCGATCAGGGTTCCCAGGAGACAGCCCATGACGGCAAACAGCAGGTTGGTGGGCTGCAGGGCGATGGTGAAGCCGTGGGCGAGCAGTTGGAGACTTTCCACCAAATCCTCCTAAATACCGAAGATCCCGATGGGGAGCGGGACTTTGAGCAATTCGACGAACACCTGGTAGACACCCCAGCTACCGGCGAGGGCCACGGCGATGGTGACCAGGATGTTCTGCCGGCCCAGGGCGAAGAGCAGGAAGAGGTAGAAGGCCAGCATCATCGGCCGGAAGCCGAGAGGCTCCATGAGGAGCACGCTGGCCACCAGGGCGAGGAGGATGGCGCCCGCTCGCAGGTAGCCCTTGGCGTTGGCGAAGAAGTCGGCGGGCATGGGGTCCTGTGGCTTGAAGGTGGCGTGGTACAGCATGATGGCCGCCAGGGTGCCCAGGAAGACGGAGAGCCAGAAGGGGAAGAAGCCGGGACCGGGGCCCAGGGAGGTGTAGAACTTGAGGTCGAGGGACTCCCTGGCGATGAAGGCCGAGAACAGGATGAACACGATGCCGGTGACCTGGTAGGGACGCTTCATGATGCACCACTCCACACGAGAATCGAAGGTGGACGGTCTCGGATGCGAGAACTCGCGCGGGTCTGGTTCGCCGAGGGATTCAGCAAATGCTAAGCATTCCTTCAGCATTCCCTAAGCTACCTGAGGACGGGTTATTCTACAGGTTAACGATAAGGTTAGGGAAGCGGGCCGGCGTGAACTAAATGACCAAAAGGCGGAGGTCCCTATCTGAAACGGGCGTGTGGCAGCTGGCCATCACTGCCGGGGGTCGAAAGTAAGACAGAGCCGACGGTCAGATTCGAACTGACGACCGGTGGTTTACGAAACCACTGCTCTACCTCTGAGCTACGTCGGCTTGCGACCGGCACAGGGCGTCGTCACCCCGTGCACAATAATTGTATCAAAGGCGCATGCCCGGGGCAACCGAGGGAGGTAGCTTGGTGCCGGGAGGGCGAGCGACGGCGGCTCGGCAGGAGCCTCGCCCTCCCATTCCGTACTTCTACCTCTGTAAGGTGGCCCTGGTGAGGGCGCGGATCTGCACCCCCGCGATCTCGGCCGGAATCGCCTCCAGGGTTGCCTGTTTGAAGGAGGAATCCGCTGCGTACAGATCGATCTGTGCCTCGTTGTAGGCCGCTCTCCAGGAGGCCATGATGCTCGAGTCGAAGAGGGGCTGCATCACCAGGGACAGCTTCTGGCGGACCAGCTCCCACGCTTCCTCGGGGGTCTCCTTCCTGAAGTCGTAGATCCACGCCTTGCCCCCGGGCCTCAGCACCCGGTGGATCTCGCCGAGGACCCTCTCCGGTGCATCGGCCCTCCGGAAGCTTCGGAGGGAGACTACGTAGTCGAAGGAGCAGTCTGGGAAGGGGATGTCCCTCGGGTCGCCGTGCACCACCTTGGTCTGCCGGCCCAGCCCCGCGCTATGGATCCTGTACTCGGCCACCTGCACCAGCTCCGCCGAGGGATCCATGGTGGTGATCTGCAGGTCGCGGGCCCGGCGGCCGATCTCCACGGCCAGCCGGCCGGATCCGCTCCCCAGCTCCAGCAGCTCTCCGGACGGGGCCTTGGATGCCACGTCCTCCGCCACGGCCCGGTAAACGCCCTCCTTCAGCCGGTCTCTCAAGGCGGCGGATAGGCGCGGCCCCACGAACGGAAGTGCCCCCGCCCTTTCGATCATCTCACCACCGAGGGCGCCGCGCCTCCGGCGGTCGGCCAGCACCCCCCAGAAGAGGGCGAAGAGGGCACCAAAGAGCAGCCCCCGTTTGAAGCCTTTCGGTAGCCCAGCCACGTGCCACCTCCCTTGTGAGCTATCAGCTATCAGCCTCTTCGCTGACGGTATAGCACAGGAGGTTTCGCCGCGTCCAGGTGGTTGATGAGGCAAACCAGGGTCGAGCAGCTGGTGCCGGGTGCTGAGTCCCGGATGCTGAAGGCTGATAGCTGATAGCTAAACAGAGCGGCCGGATGCCGTGAGGGGACGGCATCCGGCCAGGTGGCAATCACCTTACCTTCGATCCGGCTGTGACCGGATCGGCGGAGGGCTATCAGGCGTCGTAGTAGAGGAAGAACTCGTAGGGATGGGGCCTCAGGGCCATCGGGTCCACCTCTCGCTCCCGCTTGTACTCGATCCAGGTCTCGATCAGGTCGCTGGTGAAGACGCCTCCCTTCAGCAGGAACTCGTTGTCCTCCTCCAGGGACTTCAACACCTCGGCCAGGCTTCCCGGGGTCGACTTGATGTGGGCTCGCTCCTCCGGCGACATCTCGTAGAGGTCCTCGTCCACGGGTGCCGGCGGCTCGATCCCGTTCTGAACTCCGTCCAACCCCGCCATCATCAGCGCCGCGAAGGTGAGATAGGGGTTGCAGGAGGGATCCGGGAAGCGGACCTCGACCCTCTTGGCCTTCGGGTTGTCCGAGTACATCGGTATCCGTATGCAGGCGCTGCGGTTCCGCTTCGAGTACACCAGGTTGATGGGTGCCTCGTAGCCGGGCACCAGCCGGCGGTAGGAGTTGGTGGTGGGCGCCGCCAACGCCAGGAGGGCCGGGGCGTGCTTCAGGATGCCGCCGATGTAGTGCCGGGCCATCTCGCTGACCAAGCCGTAGCCCGACTTGTCGAAGAACAGGTTGGATCCGTCCTTCCAGAGGCTCTGGTGGACGTGCATGCCGGAGCCGTTGTCGCCGAAGAGGGGTTTCGGCATGAAGGTCGCCGTGTAGCCCTTCCTGTAGGCGGTGTTCCGGACGATGTACTTGTACTTCATCACCTGGTCGCCCATGAAGGCCATGGTCTTGAACTTCATGTCGATCTCGGCTTGGCCGGCGGTTCCCACTTCGTGGTGGTGGACCTCCACGTCGATGCCTGAGGCGATCAGGTTCATCACGATCTCGGATCGCAGGTCCTGCTGCTTGTCCATGGGCGGGACCGGGAAGTAGCCCTCTTTGTAGCGGGGCCGGAAGCCCAGGTTGGGCTTGCCCCCGTTCTGCCCGCTGTTCCAGATGCCCTCTTCGGAGTCGATGAAGTAGAAGCCGCTGTGGCTGGTCTGGTCGAACCGTATGTCGTTGAAGATGTAGAACTCGGCCTCAGGGCCCCAGTAGCTGGTGGTGGCGATGCCGGTCTTCACCAGGTAGGCCTCGGCCTTCTTGGCTACGTGGCGGGGATCCCTGGAGTATGGCACCCCCTTGATGGGATCCATCACGTCGCAGACGACGACGAGCGTGGGCACGTCGAGGGTGGGATCCACGAAGGCCGAAGCGGCATCGGGCATCAGCAGCATGTCGCTCTCGTGGATCTTCTGGAAGCCCCGGATGCTGGAACCGTCGAAGCCCAGCCCGGACTTGAAGCAGTCGGCTTCGAACTCCTGGACGGGCGTGGAGAAGTGCTGCCAGGTGCCGGGCAGGTCCACGAAGCGATAGTCGATCATCTTCACGCCCTGTGCCCGGGCGAAAGCCACTATCTCCTCGGGCTCGGTCAGGGTCGCCTTCTCCTTGCCCGGGAGCGAGATGCCAGGAATGTCAGACGTTATTGCCACCTACCGTACCTCCCCTCACTGCTTATTGGATGATCGCTCCAGGAAAGGCTGGAGCGGCCCTCAGTCTTCTATGCAGGCCCGCTCGTAGCGGGCGTGGAAGTCCACCAGTTCCTGCTCGAGAGCCGGCTGCCACTGTCCGCTACCCTGGGAGAGATTCAGCGCAAAAGGTCGGAGCCAGGTGAGCCTCTGGTCCACGACCGCCGCTCCGCTTCTCACGCCGTCGCCCTTGTCCACCTTCCAACCGTGAATGCTCTCGGACATAGCCAGCCTCCAATGCAGAACTGCACGATAGGTAGGCTAACAGTGGGGAGTCAAGGGGTCTACGTGCAGGGCGTCAGAAAAGCGGGGGCGGGTGTTTGTGCAAAGTGCACAAAGGAGACGGGGCGACGGGGAGGTTCCCTCTCCCTCTGGGAGAGGGTCGGGGTGATGAGGTCTCCCTCTCCCAGAGGGAGAGGCGGGGGACCGAGGGCGGCCTCTCCTAGGGGGAGAGGCGAAGACGGCCTCTCTCCTGAGTCAGCCCTTCTCCACGTACCGGTTGGTTATCGGCAGCCGCCGGTCGCGGCCGAAGGCGCGGGGGGTTACCTTGATGCCGGGCGGCGCTTGGCGGCGCTTGTACTCGGCCCGGTCCACCATGGCAGCCACCCGGCGGACGATCGCCTCCGGGTAACCGAGGGCTACGATCTCCTCGATGCTGCGATCTTCCTCCACGTAGGCCTGGAGAATGGGATCGAGGGTCGAGTAGGGGGGCAGGCTGTCCACGTCTCGCTGATCGGGCCTCAGCTCCGCGGAGGGCTCCTTCACCATCACGCTCTCGGGGATCACCGGCGAGACGCTGTTGCGGTACTCGGACAGTTGGTACACCAGGGTCTTGGGGACATCCTTGATCACCGCGAAGCCGCCGGCCATGTCCCCGTACAGGGTGGCGTAGCCCGTGGCCATCTCGCTCTTGTTGCCGGTGGTTAGCACCAGGTAGCCGAACTTGTTGGAGAGGGCCATCAGGGTGTTCCCCCGCACCCGGGCCTGGAGGTTCTCCTCGGCGATGTTGGGCTCCGTCCCTCGGAAGGGCTCCTCCAGCATCTGGAGCAGCCCCTGGAAGGCCGGCTCGATGGGGATGGTCATCATCTCGATGCCCAGCCTGCGGGCCAGCTCGGCGGCGTCGTCACGGCTCCCCTTGGAGGAGTAGCGGGAGGGCATGGAGACACCGGAGACGTTGCCGGCTCCCAGGGCGTCCACCGCGATGGCGGCCGTCAGGCTGGAGTCGATCCCGCCGGAGAGCCCGATGACCACCTTCTGGAAGCGATTCTTTCGGGCGTAGTCTCGCGTGCCCAGCACGAGGGCCGCGAAAACCTCGGCCGGGCCCTCCAGGAGGGTTGCCTCCTCCTTCGGCAGGGGAGCTTTCTTGGCCACGGCCGGCTGTTCGGAGAGCACGATCCTGGGCGTCGGCATGCCGGCCGGCACGGGGAAGACGGGCTCCTCCCGCCGGCGAGGGTCGTGAAGCCTGGATCGGAAGACGGCTTCCACGTCCAGGTCGGCGATCAGCAGCTCCTCCTCGAACTGCTTCGCGTGGGCCACCAACCGGCCAGTCTGGTCGTACACGAAGCTGGCGCCGTCGAAGACCAGCTCGTCCTGCCCCCCCACGGCGTTCACGTAGCAGACCAGCACCTCGTTATCCACGGCTCGGGTGGCCACCATCCGCTCCCGGCGAGCTCGCTTGCCCATGTCGTAAGGAGAGGAGTTGATGTTCACCAGCAGTTGGGCTCCCGCCTGGGACTGGATGGCGGCGGGGCCGGTGGGATACCAGATGTCCTCGCAGACGCTGACCCCTACCTTCACCCCGGCTATGACGAAGGTGGGTTGCTCCATTCCCCGCCGGAAGTAGCGCTCCTCGTCGAAGACCCCGTAGTTGGGGAGGAACACCTTGTGATAGACGTGGGCCAGGGAGCCGTCGTGAAGGACGGCGGCGGCGTTGTAGATGTCGTCGTCGGCGTCCACGAACCCCAGTACCGCGGTGATGCCCTTGGCCCTGGCGGCGATCTCCTGGATGCAGGCCAGGTTGTCCTTGATGAACTGGGGCTTCAGCAGCAGGTCCTCCGGGGGATAGCCGGTGAGGGCCAGCTCCGGGAAGGCCACGAGGTCGGCCCCCGACTGGCGGGCTTGGTCCATGTAGTCCAGTATCTTGGCCTGGTTGCCCTCCAGGTCTCCCACGGTGGGATTGATCTGGGCCAGAGCCACCCTCAGGGAAAGCATCGCTGCACCTCTCGCCAGTCTGTTCGCACGGGGATTCTACAGTTTCTTGCCGGATGCCGCTACCTTACGCAGGGAAAGGGTTCGATCCCCCCACCGTGGCCTGGGGGGTGATTGCCGCCGACACCCGTGGCTCGCATCTTGGTATCCAGGCCTCGTGGCGAAATCATGGATGGGGAGGGCGGGACTGTGCCCAGAGAGCGGCGCCCGAAGCTGGAGGGGGGACAGCCCGACCAAGGCACTCTGGCTGAGCGAGCCCTGCTGGCCGCGGTCAGCGAGTGCTCCGAGTGTGCCATCTTCGGCAAGACCCTGGATGGCATCATCAACAGCTGGAACGCCGCCGCCGAAGGGCTTTTCGGCTACTCGGCCGAGGAGGCCATCGGGAAACCGTCCTCCATCCTCATCCCTCCGGACCGTACCCACGAGTTGCCGAACATCTTGGATCGGATCGGGAGAGGTGAGCGGCTGGAGCGCCACCAGACCGTCTGGCTGCGCAAGGACGGCCACGGGATCGACGTAGCGGTGAGCGTGACCCCGATTAAGGACGATCGCGGCCGCGTAGTGGGTGCCGCCACCATTGCCCGGGACATTACCGAGCAAAAGCGAACGGAGGAAGAACGGGAGCGGCTGCTGGCGGAGCTGAAGGAAGCCAACCAGCGGCTGGTGGCGGCCAACCGGCGAGGGCGAGAGCTGGCCGATCAGGCGCAGCGATGGGCAGCGGAACTGGATGCGGTGATCGAAGGAGTGGGTGAGGGGATCACCATTGCCGACGGCAATGGACGGATTCTGCGGCGCAACCGGGTGGGCAGGGAGATCCTGGGCCCTTCGCCGCAGATCGAGGAGGAGCAAAGGTGGACCGACTACGCCGGGCGCTTCGGCGTCCGTTACCTCGACAACCGGTCTGTGCCCTCGGAGCAGTTTCCCCTGGCCCGAGCCGTACGAGGGGAGGCGATCAGCGGTGAGGAGCTCATCCTCGTTCGCCCGGATGGGAGGAGACTCCATCTGCTCTTCAGCACCAGCGCCGTTCGGGACGAAGAGGGCCGTGTGGCTCTGGCCATGAGCATATACCGGGACATCACCCCCATACGGCTGCTGGAACAGGCTCGGGAGGAGTTCATCTCGCTGGTGGCCCACGATCTCCGCTCCCCCCTCACGATCATCACCGGCTTCGCCGGTCTGCTCCAACGTCTCCCACCTGAACAGCACGGCCGGACTCAGGAGCGCAAAGCGGTGGAAAGCATCCTCTCCAGCGCCAAACGGTTGGAGAGGATGGTCGCCGATCTTCTGGATGCCTCTCGCATCGAGAGCAACCGGCTCACGCTGGCGAAGGAGCCGGTGGACCTGCCGAGGTTGGTGGAGGAGTTGGTGGAGAGGACGGCGGAGATCACCAAGGGCCATCCCGTCCGGATCGACGTCCACGGTCCCGTGCCCGCCGTCCTAGCGGATCCCACCCGTCTGGAGCAGGTGTTGGTGAACCTGCTCTCCAACGCTGCCAAGTACTCCTTCCCCCGCTGCGAGATCCTGCTGGAGCTCCAGCCTCGAGCTGGGGAAGTGTTGATCTCGGTGACCAATCGGGGTCTGGGGATAGCCCCGGAGGACCGTGACATGATCTTCACCCGCTTCCATCGCACTCGAGCCGCCATCAAGGAGAAGGTGCCTGGGCTGGGGCTCGGCCTGTACATCAGCAAGGGGCTGGTGGAGGCCCACGGGGGACGGATCTGGGTGGAGAGCGAGATGGGGAAGTCCACCTCCTTCCGCTTCACCCTGCCCGCGGCCTAGCGGGGCAGCCATGCCAGGATGCCGGCCACGACCCCGGCCGGCAATGGACGCCAGTAGATAAGCCAGCATCAATCTGTTAATATGTGCTAGCGTCAGCATAACTCTCCGGCGAAGGCGGATCGCGAATCTGATTCCAGCAGGGCCGAACAACCACAACTGGGGCAACTACGACTTCTCCAGGCGCACCATCGAGATTCTCGACACCTCCCTCCGTGATGGACTGCAGGATGCCGAGATCCGCCATCCCACCCTCGACGAGAAGATGCAGCTCCTTCATCGCCTGCTTGACGTAGCCGTCGATGCGGTCGACATCGGAATCCCCGTTGCGGGGGGGCCCCATCTGAGGGATGCCATCAGACTGGCGAGCGAGCTGCCGGAGGAGGTGCAGGCGGTATGCCTGGCCAGGACCCTCGAGGCGGACGTCAGGGCGGCGGCGGAAATGGCGCAGCGCAGCGGGAGATCCATCGAGGTTATCCTTTTCGTAGGATCAAGCCCAGTCCGGCGCTGGGTGGAGGGCTGGCACGTCGCCGACATGATCTCCTGGATGGAGGGGAGCGTCGCCCTCGCCGTCCAGGAGGGGCTGAAACCCACCATCGCCACGGAGCACACCACCGAGACCGAGCCGGAGGTTATCCGGCAGATATTCCGTGCGGGCCTGGAATGTGGGGGCCAGAGAGTCTGCATCGCCGACACCAGCGGCGCGGCTACCCCGCGCAGTGTGGTCGCACTCATCGACTTCTTCGAGGAGAATGTTCTCAACGGGTTTCCCGGCATCCCCATCGACTGGCACGGCCACGACGATCGCGGCCTATCCGTCGTGAACGCTCTCGCGGCCCTGGAGGCGGGAGCAACGCGGGTTCATGGGACCGTGCTCGGCATAGGGGAGAGGGCGGGGAACACGCCCCTGGAAGCCCTCCTCCTCAACCTCAAGATCGCTGGCGACCCGAGGCGGCAAGACATCAGCGGGACCACGGCCCTGAGCGAGTGCGGCTCCAGGATGTTCGAGGTGCCTCTCCGGGTGAATTACCCGGGCATCGGTCAAAAGGTGGGGGTGACGGCTTCCGGCATCCACGCCGCGGCCATGCTCAAGGCAAGACGTCTGGGCGTCGAGGCCGGGTTGCCCTACTCCGTGGTAGACCAAAGGTGGTTCAACAGGGAGGCCGACGTGAGGATCGGACCGCTGTCCGGTCGGGCAAACGTCGAGTGGGTTGCCCGGAAGCTCGGCATCCGCTGCTCCGACGAGCTGGTGGAGAAGGCCCTGGCGGCGGCCACGGAGATGAACCGTTTGCTGTCTGAAGAGGATCTAGTCGACATAGCCAACAGCTTGGAGGGTGGTGGCTATGGCATCTCCTAGCTTCGACCCCAAAGCAGGCAAGAGGGTGGGACACATGAGCGGGAAAGGAACGCGCACCGAGCAGATACCCCTGGAGGATGGGACACTCAAGGTGGTATCGGTTCTATCCTTCCGGGAGCGTCACCACCTTCCGCAGGTGGTGGACGCGCTGCTGGCCGATGCGCCGGTGGCCTTTCATGGATGGGGAGTATCGGGCGTTTGTGGCCGGGTCGATGGGGCCAGCTACTTCCAGAAGTTCTGGAGCCTGAAGCAGGGCCGTCCGCCCGGCTCCAAGATCCCCCTGCTGGAGCCACCGGAAGAGGTGGTCCGGCACGTGGACTGGCAGAAGGTTCACCCAGCGTACCGCTACCTTCGGGACCCGGCATCTTTGCGAAGGGTCTGGAAAGGACTTGCCCCTTTCCACCTGATATTCCCCTACAGGGTGGAAGGCGGTACCCTGTCTGAAGCCGTGGTGACGCCGGCCTTCGACCCCGACGTTGCCCCGCACACTCCAGTTCCCACGGTTTGCTTCTTCTGGATCGACGACCCAGCCCTGGTTCGGTTGGTGCGGGAGGTGAAGGCGCAGAACCGAGGTGTGCAGCTTGGCGTCTCTTCCCTAAACGATCCCAAGCAAACGCCACCCTTCAACACCCCGGATCTCCTCGCCTACCTGAAGAGTCGCGGCATCGGCAGGTACGACGTCGTCATAGAGGATCCGGTGGTGGAACCCATCGGCATCGCCAGCTCCCATTCGCAGTTCGTGGCTCCGCTGGAAGGAGAGGAGCCGGTGTGGGTGATGAAGCGGCGAGGCAGCTTCTCCGCACACGGCTTCACGATGCGGACCGGCTTTCCGGTCATCGGGGCTGAGACCGCCAAGGTTGCCGCGAGGCAGGCGGACCCGGAGCGAGACCTGGATGCCGAGGTGGAGGAGTGTGCGAGGAGGATTCGTCGTTGGCGCCTCAGGGAGACGTTTCACTGGTTCTGAGCCCCTCCACAGCTACTTACTACCTGATGGGGTGGGATCCGGAGACCGGCGTGCCAACCCGGCTTACCCTGGAGCGGCTGGGGCTGGACTGGGTGGCAGAGGATCTGGCCCTGCGTGGCAAGCTGCCCGGATAAGGGCAGGAGGCGCGCGGCGAGACGCCGCGCGCCTCCTGTGGAAGACCGATTTGGCCTCAACTGGGTGGTGGCTCAGACCTTCATCACCTTTACTCGGGTGTCGTAGAAGGAGGCGCTCCCACCGATAGGATCCGTGAGGCAGGTGGTCTTGGTTCCCTGATCCAGGGCCAGCAGGGCGTTGGTGCAGAGACCTGTTCCCCGCCGCGGGTCGGCGGGCACCCGCTGTCCGTCCACTTCGGTCTCTCGAGCGCCATAGGCCCAGTGGCCATAGGACCAGGATACCTGGACGGTTCCAGGCCTCACCCCCTCGACCGTCTGCACCTTGCCGACGATCACCTCCGGCTTGCCGGCCACCACCTCTATGGTGCCATCGGGGTTGGTGCGGGAGGAGAAGCGAACCAGGTCGCCGTCCTTGAGGCCCAGAGCTGCCAGGTCTTTGGGGTTCATCCGCACCCGGTTCTCGGGAAGCACGCCTCCCTGCGACCAGTAGTTGCCGGGCGTGCGGGATTGTCCGCCGGTGACCTCCTTGAAGGTCACCAGGTAGAAGGGATACTCCTCGTCCTTCACCGGCTCCCCGTTGCTGTTCTTCACCGGGTCGTAGCGGGTGATGCCGGAGTGCGGCTTGCCGGTGATGGAGTCCTTCCCTGCCGCCACCGGCTCCACGTAGAGGTTCAACAGCTTTCCGTAGGGATGGCCGAGGTAGTTGCCGCTGTACGCCTTGTCGTACCCCTCGAAGCGGCCTCCCCGGTTGAGGACGTAAACGGTGCGCGCCCAGTTGGCTTCTCCCACGGCCCGCTTCCACTTGGCTTCGTCGAAAACCGCGGGGGGCATCGACTTGCGCGCTTCCCGGAAGATCCGCAGCTCCTCGGCGTCGGCTTGAGGCACACCGTCGGTGGGAGCATCGCCGGCCGCGATGTTCGCCACCGCCTTGAGGTAGTAGTCCTCCGGTCGGGTGAAATCCAGTCCCGAGTCGAAGCCGCCCTTTCCGTAGCCGGGTGTGCCCAGTGCCTCCGCGAAGGCGAGCATCATCGACTCCATGGAGATGGGCATCTCTTCGCCATACACGGTGACGATCTCCGGGATCGGGCCGACGATGGGCTGGCGTACCTTGACCCCCTTGGTCTTCTCGCTGGGGGTGAGCCCCAGGAAGGCCCAGCGCTCGGCGAAGGTCAGGTCCGGGAAGAGGTAGTCCGCGTACATGGAGGTCTCGCCGATCACCACGTCGTCGGCGATGAAGAGCGGCACCCTGTCCAGGTCGCGCAGCATCCGGATCTGGTCCCCGCCGCCTGGAACCGCCAGGGCAGGTGTCCCCATGTGCAGCCACAGGACCTTCGCCGGATAGGGATACTGGGCGTCGATGGCCGGGATGACCTCCTGGTATACGTTGGAGGTGTAGGGATAGAAGGGCCGAGGCGCGGGATAGCCTTTGAACAGGGTGGTGGCCTCGTACTGGACGCCCTCCCGGGTGATCTTGACGCCGAAGGCAGCCATCTTGCCCGTGTGCTGCTTGTTCAGATCGAAGGGCTGCCCCTGCTTCCCTCCGTAGGAGGCCCACGCGCCGCCACCGGCGTTCAGTCCACCCTTCCAGTCGACGTTACCCACCATCAGATTGAGGGTGACCAGCGCCTGCGCGGTGTAGTAGCCGTTGGTGTGCTGGACCGCGCCGCGGTAGAACTCGACGGCGGCTTTCTTGCCGTGGCTGGTGAACTCCCGGGCAACGGCCTCGATCTGCCTCACCGGGATGCCGGCTATCTGGGCGTACTCCTCCAGGCTCTTGCCGGCTGCCTCTTCCTTGAGAAGCTGGAAGGCCGTCTTCGCCCGAAAGCCCTGGCCTTGCGCCTCGGCCAGCAGTTCGCCTTCCACGGGGTTCTTGTCGTCGTTGGGATCCACCGCCAGCAGTTGGCCGCCCTTGCTGACCACGAAGAGGTGGGCCGGGTCCTTACCTTCCGGCGCTGCCAGCCCCGCGTCCTTGGCCCGCAACAGCTTGCCCGGCAGGCCCTGGTCGTCGAGCTTCACCAGGTAGCTGGCATTGCTCCAGCTCTTCTCTTTCGCCGCTACGGCGGCCGCCTTGTTGGCGTTCTGAAGGAAGCCCTTGTCGTATCGCTGGTTATCGATGATCCACCGGATCATACCCATGGCCAGGGCGCTGTCGCCGTCGCCGGGCTTGACCGGCAGCCAGTACCTGGCCTTGGCGGCGGTCTTGGATAGCCGCGGGTCCACCACGGCGATCTGCATGCCCCGCTCCACCATTCCCCGGGTGACCTGTTCGGTCATGGAGGTGGGACCGAAGTTCGCCTCGAAGGGGCTCGTGCCCCAGAAGATCACGAACTCGGCGGCGGTGAAGTCGGGCTTCATGTGGTTGGGGCCCGGCGACCAGGCTCCCTTGTCGTACTGGGCGGTCATCCAGCTGTAGGCGATGTGATGGGACTGCTCGCAGATGGTGGTGTGGTCGTACCAGTTGTTGGAGCCGAAGCCGTTGATGACCCACCGCTTGGCGAAGTCGTTGCGGCCGGGCTCGATGCGGCCGGCCTGGAAGACGAGCTGGTTGTTCTTCGGCCCGAGATCCGGGTGATCGGGGTCGATCAGGAGGGACAGCTCGGAGGCATGCTTGGCCTTGAACTCCTCCAGGGTCATGGTCTTTTTCGCCACGGCCGCCGCGTCGTCGGCCAGGGCCTTGATCGTCTTGGCATCTTTGGCGGCGAAGATGTCCTTCAGACCGGGAATGGCGCGATCCTCGCCGACAGCTGCGAACAGCTTACCGCCCTGGACTATCTCCTTGATCGCCTGATCGAAGGGGATCGCCTGCCATCGGTTTGAGCCGCGGGGTCCGGCTCGCTTGAGCACCTTGCGGATGCGGTAGGGATCGTAGACGGTCTGGACGGTGGCCTGGCCCTTGGGGCACAGCTTCCCGTCCACCCTCGCTGCCTGGTCGAGGGGGGTGTCGTAGCTGATCTGCGGTAGCATGTTCTGCGGGCCGTAGGGGTTCCCGTCCAGCTTGATCAGCACACCGTTCAACGTCTTGCCCTTGAAGGAGCACTGGGTGTTGCACTGGAGGCAGACGCCGTACAGCACGCTCTCGGGCTGGGCCAGACTGTATACCTCCTCGGGGCTCGGCTCGGCGCGAACCAGGGCCTCGGGCAGCAGGCCGCTTAGCAGAGCGGAGCCACCCAGGAATACACCGCCTTTCAGCAGGTCGCGCCGGCTGATCTCCTGGTCCAGCGGCTTCCTTTTCTCACTCATTCTCATGCCTCCTCGTCGGTCTTGCTAACCAGCGGCAAGTTGCTGTAGCCGATGGTGAACAGCAGGATGGCCATGGACACCACGAAGAGGCCAACCAGCCACTCGCCGCTGCTGGGTATGTACTGGAAGGAAAGACCCGCCTCCTGGTAGGCCGCCTCCAGCCCACGGATCTCCGGGATCACCTGGCCCGGAACGACGATGTCGATACGCACTGCCAGGAATGTCACCGCCATCAGGAAGCCGGCCAGACCGACCGAACCGACAGAGCGGGACCGAAAGACCAGCAAGAGGATGGGCACCAGAGAGCCGACGGCGAGGTGCACCAGCCAGAAGACCCACCAGTTGGAACCGAACAGCATCTCACGGTAGGCGCCGGCAGCCGCGGGGATGGAGGCATACAGGTTGATGGAGATCTCGGCCCACTCGAAAAGGAGATCCAGGGCGAGCAGCGCCAGGGTGATTCGGCCGAGCAGGCTCACCAGGTTGCGGAACTCGGCCGACCGGCGGGAGGGCCAGAGGGCGGCGACCACGAAGGTGAGGAGGGCCCCACCCGAGGCGAGGGCGGACACCAGGAAGAGTATCGGGTAGAGCGGCGAGTTCCAGTAGGGGCGAGCCCCGATCACACCGAACAGGGCGCCGACCCCGCCGTGGAAGGCGATGGCCAGGGGGATGCCCAGTGTGCCCAGCAGCTTGAGGACCTTCCGGTCGCGATCCCGTGCGACCGTCGAGGAATCGTAGTTGCCGAAGGAGAGCAGTCGAGCGAGGAGCCCCGCGAGACCTCGATGGCTTCTCCAGGTCACCAGGTCGGCTCGGATGGCGAACCACATCTCCACCAGGACCAGGATAAAGTAGGCGGTGTAGAGCCAGACCATCCAGGCCATCATGGAGAAGGGGTTGGGTCGGGTGTACACCTCCCAGAACCTCTCCTGGTGGCCGAGGTCGAGCCAGATGGTCAGCAGCCCCGAAACCAGGGTGATGAAGGCGGTGAAAAGCGCCAGCTTGCCGATGCGCTCCAACCGCTGAACGCCTCCGACGTAGATCAGCGAGGAGAGCAGGAAAGCGCCGGCCGAGAGGCCGATGAAGTAGATGTACATGGCCACCCACAGCCCCCACGGCACGTAGCTGCCATAGTTGGCGATTTCGTGGCCCAAGGTGAACCTTTGAACCAGTCCGTAGGTGCCGGCGGCGAAGGCGGCGGCCCACACCAGGGCCAGAACCACCTTCCAACCGTGCATGCCGCCGGACTGGCGAGTTGCCGAGATCGCTGACATCTTCACCCTCCTAGACCAGATAGTAGACCCTGGGGTTGGTGCCCAGCTCTTCCTTGAGACGCATAACGTTTGGCGAGGCGATCAGCTCGGACACCAGGCTGTCAGGCAGGTTGGCGTCGCCGAAGTAGGTGGCGCCGCCGATGCAGGTGGTGGTGCAGGCGGGCAGCATGCCCGCATCGAGCCGGTGGAGGCAGAAGGTGCACTTACGGACGTTGCCCACGGGCGAGCCCTTGGCTCGGTCCCACCGCTTGCCGTACTCGAAGTTGGCCTGCTTCTCGTAGGGCTGCTGTGCGGGCGTGCTCTTGGTGTAGTAGAAACCGGAATCGAAGGTGCGCGCCGAGTAGGGACATGCTGTGATGCAGTAGCGGCAACCGATGCAGATGTCGTAGTCGATTTCCACCATGCCGTCGGGTCGCTTGTAGGTTGCCCCCACGGGACATACCTGCGTGCAGGGTGGGTTGTCGCACTGCATGCAGGGGCGCGGGGTGAAGCGGCGCGAGACGTTGGGGTAGCTGCCGATCTCCTCCTCGATGACGGGTCGGTATACGACTCCGGGCGGGAGCTGGTTCTCCGCCTTGCAGGCGACGGTGCAGGAGGAGCAGCCGACGCACTTACGCAGGTCGATGACCATGACCCAGCGCCGCTGGTCGACCGGCTTAGCCAGGGCGCGCTGGAGACCGTTCTGCATGCGCAGCAGCAGGTTCTCAAAGTCAGGGGAGGAGGGCGCGGAGGGGACCGGAGGTGAACTCCCCGCTCCCGGGGCGGATTGGGAGGCTGTAGTTGATTGGCGTGAGCCGGCGGCCTCGGCCGCGACCGTTCTGCTGGCCGCGCCGCCGACGGCAGCCGCCGCGGCCAGCCCCAGCCACTTTAGGAAGCTGCGCCTTTCGCCGGCCGGCACCTCTTCTTCGGGGGCCGAAGCGGGCGAGGGTTGGTTGTCTGTGGTCATAGTTCGCCACCTCCTGCGAGCCAACTTGGATCCGGGCAACTGGACAGACTGAACCCGGGGCGTAGATGCCTGGGTCACGGGGGAATCGTCGTCCAAGGGAGGCCCATCGGGGAGAGTAGAATCCCGCAGACTCTGGGTGGCTCAGTGCGGGTAGTCCGCAGGCATGCGCCACCTGAGTTGCGGGATTCCCGCAAGATATGGAGACGGGGCTTAGTCCTCGGACAGGAGCCCCTGCTGGCGGGCGTACTGCACCAGCGCGCGTCGCCCGCGGACCCCCAGCTTCTCCATCAGGCGCGTCTTGTGCACCTCGACCGTCCGCACGCTGAGGTAGAGCTCGGTGGCGATCTCAGGGGTCGTGTACCCGTGGGCGATGAGGCGGAGAACCTCGGTCTCGCGCTCGGTCAGGGGCTCTATCGGGGCGGTCTGGGGGTGCTGGCGCGGCCCCCAGCTCTCCTCGACCAGGACCCGAGTTAGCGACGGGTGCAGGTATACTTCCCCGCGGACGACGGCCCGAATCGCCTGCAGCAGCTCCTGGCCCCCGGTCCGCTTCAGCGCATATCCCGAGGCGCCGGCGGCCAGGGCCTGGTGAAGATACACCGGGTCGTCGTACTGGCTGAGGATCAGAACTCGCAGTTCGGGGCGCTCCGCCTTCATCCGCCGGGTCGCTTCCAGGCCGCCGCCAGGCATGCGGACGTCCACCAGGGCGACGTCCGGGCGCAGTTCCCGCGCCTGTCGGACGGCGTCCTCGGCGTCCGCTGCCTCGCCGACCACCATCAGATCGGGCTGAGCGTCGAGGAGGCTCCCCAACCCTGCCCGAAGCACGCCGTGGTCATCCGCCAACAACACCTTGAGCTTGTTCATCGCTGTTTGCCACCAGTAGGTTGTCGGCCAGGGGCACGGTAACGAAGATCGTCGTGCCCTGGCCGGGCTGCGACTCCATAGTCAGTCGGCCGCCGACCAGCGCAGCCCTCTCGGCTATGCCGGCGAGCCCCAGCCGTTCCCTCAGAGGGGCCGAGGCAACGAGGTCTGGCTCGAAGCCGCAGCCGTCGTCCTCTACCACCGCCACCATATCGGCCCCGCGCCGTTCCAGGAGGACGCTCACCCCCCGTGCCCGAGCGTGGCGGGCGACGTTGGTGAGCGCCTCCTGGACGATCCGGAACACGGCCGTCTCGGCCGCCGGCAGGAGCCGCAGCCCGTCGACACCGACCGTCCTGAAATCGACCTCGAGGTCGTGCCGCTGTCCGTACTCCCGCAGGTAACGGCCGATCCCGGGCACCAGGCCGGCATCGTCCAGGGCGCTCGGCCGCAGCTCCACGGATAGGTGGTGGACCCCCTCCAGCGCCCCCGATGCCACTGCCCGCAGCTGGTCGGCCCGTTCCTGAGCTGCCCGCGACAGACCCGACTCTCCCGCCAGCCCCTCCAGCCCCAGGACCAACGAGGTCAGCACCTGGCTGGTGTCGTCGTGGAGCTCCCGGGCGATCCGCCTGCGCTCCTCCTCCTGGGCGCCGATGATGCTGTCCAGCAGTTGGTGCTGCACCTCCTGCTTTCTAAGCAGTTCCTCCCAGAGCCGGGCGTTCTCGATGGCCACGCCGATCTGGCTGCTGATGGCCCCCAGGATGTCCAGCTCCTCTTGAGCGAACTCCCTGCGCTCGGCCGTTGTCGCCAGGTTCATCACCCCCAGAGCCCGTCCCTTGGCGATCAGGGGCACGGTGAGGTGCCCCTGGAGGCCTTCCGAACCCAGCAGGGCACAGCGGCCGCTGGAGGCATCGACGAAGCAGGCCTGGCCGATGGCAATGGCATCCCGACACGCGCAGGCCCGCTGAGACCCGTCTGCAACCAGAAGCCGCGCCTCCGGAGGGAGTCCAACCTGCGAGCCCAGTTGCAGGGAGTCCGCGTCGCTATCGAGGAGCCAGATCCAGCCCGCCGTCAGGGAGGTCAACTGCAGAGCGCGATCCAGGGCGGCGCCCAGCACCTCCTGGAGCGTCCGGGATTGGCCCACCGCCGATGCCATCAGGTTCAGGGCCGAGAGCTCGCGGTTCCGCCGGAGGAGCCGCTGGTTGAACTCCTCGGTCTGGGCCTGGGACCTGGACAGGCTCTCAGCCATGGAGTTGAATGCCTGCCCCAGCACGCCGATCTCGTCGCGGGTCCGCGGCCGCACCCGGGTGCCCAGGTCCCCTCGCTCCACCCCTCGGACCACACGGACCATGTCCGAGATGGGTCGGGTCAGGATCAGGGTGAGCAGATAGGCCACCCCGAGACCCACCAGGCTGACCGCTCCGGTCATCAACAGGAGCTCGCGGGTGGCCGTCTCCAGCTCTGTCTGAAGACGCCGGTCTGAGAGCCCGACCCTGGCGATGCCGGCGCGGCCATCGAAGATGGGAACGGCCGCATCCCGGACAAGCCCCTCCTGGGTGCTGAGGATCTCCAGGTGGTACCGATCCTGAGACCCGACGGCGTTCGCCTCCACCAGCTCCGCCGGCAGATGTCCACCGAAGGTGTGGACCAGGGGGGAGCCGTCGGGCCCCAGGACGAGCACGTACCGAACGTCCGGGTTGTTCTCCAGGGTGTCCCTCGCCAACTCGTAGAGGCCGAAGGTGTTGTTGGTCAGAATGAGGTCACTGGAGCGGGCGGCCAGGTCTCGGGCGATGGACACGGCCCGCTGGTCCAGCTCGCGTCCGAGGGCGGCGGCGTTGCGCTGGCGCAGCTCGTAGGTGGCTCCCAGCCCCAGGAGCAGGATGAGCCCGACCACGATGCCCATGATCTTGGTCTGGACGCCGACGCTATCGGCCAGCACCAGCAGCTTTCCGATCATCTCTGGCCCCTCACCTTCCGGAGCATCTCCCGCACGGACTCGTAGGCAGCCTGGTCGGGCACGACGAAGCGGTCGATCATCAGCCCTTCCAGGATGGTCCGCCCCCTGGGATCGGCGTCCATGCCGAGGAGGATCTTCCGCAGCCGCTCCTTCAGATCCATCGACAGGCGGGGATGCACCACCACCGGGGGTGATCCGAAGGGCTCGGAACGCCAGATCACCCGGGTGTGCTCGGCGAACTCGGGGGTTTGGGACAGCAGGTAATCGTAGACCAGGCTGTCGACCGAGGCGCCATCGACCAGCTTGTCGGCGACAGCCTTGATAGAGTTGTCGTGGCTGTAGGTGTAAACGACCCTGCGGAAGAAGCCCTCGGGGGTCTGCCCCATCTGCCAGAGGAGATAGGTGGGGACCAGCCGGCCGCTGTTGGAGTCCGGGTCGGTGAAGGCGAAGATCTTGCCTTGAAGCTGGTCGAGCCGCTCTACCGGGCTGTCGGCCGGGACGATGAGGTAGGAGCGATAGAGGGCTTCGCCCCGAACCTCCGGCGCGGCGAGCAGCTCCATCCCGAAGTCCTGCTGGCCCTGGACGTAGGCCTCGCTGCAGACGAAGGCCAGGTCGATGCCGCCCGCCCGGATCAGGTCATTCACCTCCGCGTAGCTCTTGCGCTGGACCAGCTCGACGGGGCGGTCCAATTGCGCGCCAAGGTACCGGAGGAAGTCCTGGTAGGTCTTATAGGTTTCTTTTGGGGAGATGACGCCGGCGACCGCCACTCGCAGGGGAGCGAGAACCGGCCGTGATGCCGACACGAGTTGCGGCTGCCCGGCAGCGGGGAGCAGCACTCGCTTGTACTGGGGGCCGGGGGAGCAGGCAGCGGCGAGCACCACGAGAACCATCAGGACGAGCGACGCGACGCCCGTTCCGGGGAATGTGGGTGGGACTATCCGGCCGATGCTGTGACCCACAGTCGTTTCCTGTTGCCATGACTTGACCAGTACGCTGCTGCATTATAGCTGCGCAAGGCAACTTGGCAACAATCGCCGTAGCTCACCCCGGCTGTCGCTCCGCTCTTACCGGCTCACGAGGGCCGCCGTTGCGATCACCCCGATAGACAGCAGCAGCATCACCAGGCCCGCCACCGCCAGGATCAGGGGCGACACGTTGAAGAAGGCGCCGGCCAGCACGCTCGCCGTCTCCGCCGCCCCCAGAACCAGCAGCCAGGGAGCGGTCAAGTAGTTGGCTCGCCGGACCCTGGCTGTCTCTTCCTCGTTGTGGGGTATCCGCACCCCTACCCAGACTCGCTCGGCCCGCCTCAGCATGGTTACCCCCAATATGGAGAGACCGAGGCCGACCAGCATGTTGGTCATCAGGACAAGGATCATACCTTCTGTAATCCACCTACCGTGTGGGTTATGGCATCGCCAACGATGCTGACGATTTCGTCGATCTGCTGCTCGCTGATCACGAAGGGCGGAGCCAGCATGATCACGTCGCCCCGGACCCGGAAGAGAACGCCCTGCTCCTGTGCGTACCGCCGGATCTTCTCGCCGGCCGCCAGCGAGGCCGGCAGCGGCGTCCCCTGCTTGTCGGCTGCCAGCTCTACCGCCACCATCAGGCCGAGCCCTCGCACCTCGCCGACGCCCTCCGCCTCCTCCAACTCCTCGAGCTTCGCCTTGAGCCGCTCGCCCATGGCCGCGGCGCGCGCTACCAGCTCTTCCTCTTCCAGGATGTCGAGATTCCTGAGGCCGACGGCGCAGCAGACGGGGTGGAGGGAATAGGTGTAGGCGTGGTTGAAGCTACCCCCCGGCGGCAGGTTGCGGAAAGCCCTGTGCACTCGCTCGTTCACCATGACACCGCCCAGCGGCTGGTAGCCGCTGGTGATCCCTTTGGCGAAGGACATGATGTCGCAGTTTACGCCCCAGTGCTCCAACCCGAACATCTTGCCGGTCCGTCCGAAGCCGGTGATCACCTCGTCGGCGATGAAGAGCACGTCGTACTTATCGCAAATCTCCCGTATCTTCGGGAAGTACTCGGGCGGGGCGGTTACCACCCCTCCGCCTCCGTGCACCGGCTCGGCGATGAAGGCAGCAACGGTCTCGGGATCCTCGGCCAGGATTTGCTGCTCCAGGGTACTGGCACATGCGATGCCACAACCCGGATAGCTCTTGTGCAGGGGGCAATGGAAGCAATCGTGGGTGGGGATGTGGAAGAAGCCCCACTGGATCGGGTCGAAGTGCTGCCAGTACTGCCGCATGCCGGTGGCGACCATGGCGGCCCCTGTGGTGCCGTGGTAGCCGAGCTGGAGCGCGACGATCTTCACCTTGTCCGGCTTGCCGTTCATCTTCCAGTAGAAGCGGGCGATCTTGAAGGCCGTCTCGTTGGATTCGGCGCCCCCCGTGGTGAAGAAGGTTGCTTTCAGATCGCCCGGCGCCAGATCCGCCAGCCGGTCGGCCAGCTCGATAGCGGGCGGGTTGGACATGCCGGCGTAACCCGAGGCGTAGGCCAGGGTGCGCATCTGCTCGGCGGCGGCTTCGGCCAGCTCCGCCCGGCCATGGCCCACGTTGACGTTCCAGAGCCCGGCGAAGGCGTCTATGTACTCCTTGCCGGCCGCGTCGACGACGGTGGCGCCTTTGCCCCGGACGAGAACCAGCGGACCGGTGGTGTTGTGGGCGTGGCTGTGCATCGGATGCAGGACGTGCTCCAGATCCTTCTGAACCAACGACTCCGGTTCGTACATCGCTCCACTCCTTCGCTTAATCGGATTCTCGGCTCCGACTCCAACTAGATTTTACCTCTCGCCTCAACTCCGCCACCAGCATTCCGGCCAGGATCAGCCCGCACCCCAGGAACTCCCGCGGCCCCAGCCTCTCGCCGGCCAGCAGGTAGGCGAACAACGCCCCGAAGACCGGCTCCAGGGAGAGGACCAGGGCGGTGTGGGTGGGGGTGGTGAAGGCCTGAACCCGGTTCTGGACCGTGAAGGCGAAGGCCGTGGCGACGATCCCCATGAGGGCCGCCACCAGGACGGTGCTCCAGCCTATGGTCGCGGGCAGCGGCTCCAGCAGCGCCGTCGAGGCCGTGCCGGCCAGCGCGACCACCCCGATCTGGACGGTGGTGAGCGTCATGGTATCCATCTTGGGGGCAAACCGGCTGATGGCCACGAAGTGCAGGGCGAAGGAGGCGGCGCAGCCCAATACCAGCAGGTCCCCCATCGCCAGGGTCAGATCGTCCACCAGGGAGAGCAACCCCAGCCCCATGGTCGCCAGCGATACCCCAACCATCGCCAGGCGAGAGGGGGTCTGGCCCAGCAGGAGACGCGCGAAGAGGGGTGCCAGCACGACGCATAGGCCCGTGATGAAGGCGGCCTTTGAGGCGGTGGTGTAGCGCAGCCCCACGGTCTGCAGTGCGTAGCCCCCGAAGAGGAAGACCCCTATCAGCGCGCCCGCGGCCAGCTGCTGCCGGCTGGAGCGAACCAGGGCTCGGCCCGTCAGGAGGGCCATGAAGAGGAAGGCAAAGGTGAAGCGAAGGGCGACGAAGGCCAGCGGGCCGATGTTGGCCAGTTCGTTCTTGACCACCACGAAGGTGCTGCCCCAAATCAGGGTGACCAGCGCAAGCCACAGATCGGCCTGTAGTTGCCTGCTCAACAGCTCTTGCCCTCACGCTGATTACTGAGTGACGTGGAGACGGGGTGACATGGAGAAGGGGCGAAGGTGTCGCTTCTCCCCGTCTCCCACTCTCCCCGTCACACCGTCGTGGTTTGGCTGCCTCTGCTACACTATAGGATACCATTTGATCATCGATGTGACGGGAGAAGGGTCATGGACATGCGGGACTTGGAGGCCGAAGTGCAGCGGCTCATCGGCTACGACTGCTTCGTCACCAGCGGGGTCGCCAACAAAGGGCCCTTCGTCAGCTTCAATGCCAGGCAGCGGCTGCTCCGGATCTGGATCCCCCGCCAGGGTGCCGATGCCAAGCGGATCGCGGAGATGGCCCGCTCCTACCTGTCGTCGCCTGACGAGCCGGCCTACAAGGAGATCGACTACAAGGCGAAGTAGGAGCCGGCTCCTCCCGGCGAGACCTGTTGATGGGCGGCCATTCTGGCGAACACGAGGTTCGCCCCTGCCGTCCCGTGACGGGCGCGGATTCCCGTCCCTACGTTCCCCAGCCGTGGAGGCCATTATGGCTGCCGTTACGACCCTACTCTGCTCCAGCTGCCGGCGGAGCTTCCCGGCGACGGAGGCTATCTGGAGCTGTCCGACCTGCGGCTCCATGCTGGAGCTCCAGCCGGATCCTCACCTGCTCGGCCCTGAGGGGAGATCCGAGCTGCTGAAGGCCGCGAAGGCCGGAGGCGGCGGGCGGGGCGTCTGGCGATATGCCTCCCTGATGCAGGTTGACGGCTCCGATCCGGTGACCCTCGGGGAGGGCGACACGCCGGTAGTGCCCCTCGGGGCCCTGGGGCGCCGGCTGGGGCTTGCCCGCCTTTACGCCAAGCTGGAGTACTTCGCCCCCACCGGCTCCTTCAAGGATCGAGGTGCCACCGCCACGGTGACCCAGGCCCGAGCCCTGGGGGTGACCCGCCTGGTGGAGGACTCGTCGGGCAACGCCGGGGCCTCCTTCGCCGCCTACTGCGCGGCTGCCGGCGTCGGGGCCAGCATCTACGTCCCCGCCTCGGCCCCGACCGCCAAGAAGGCCCAGATCGCGTTCTACGGTGCCGAGGTGGTGGCCGTGGAGGGGACTCGGGAGGCGGTTGCCGAGGCTGCACTGGAGCGGTGCCGCCGCGAGGAGGGCGCCTACTACGGCTCCCACAACTGGAACCCCTTCTTCCTGGAGGGGACCAAGACCTTCGCCTACGAGGTCGCCGCCCAGTTCGGTTTCGACCCGCCGGAGCAGCTGATAATGCCGGTGGGCAACGGGTCGCTCTTCCTGGGGGCCTGGAAGGGGTTCCGGGAGCTGCGGACCATGGGGCTGCTGGAGAGGCTCCCCAGGCTGAACGTCGCCCAGGCGACGGGGTGCATGCCCATCGTGGACGCCTCCATCCGGGGTCTCGATCGCACGGAGGGCATCCCCACCTACCCGACCGTCGCGGGCGGGATCTCGATCGCCCGGCCGAGCCGGGGCCACCTGATCCTGAAGGGCATGAGGGAGACCGGAGGGAGCGGCGCTGCGGTGACCGACCAGGAGATCCTGGATTACCAGCGGGCCCTGGCCTCACTGGAGGGGATCTTTTGCGAGCCAACCTCGGCCGCCGCCTTCGCCGCCCTGGCCCACCTGGTCCGGCAGGGCGCCATCGCGCCGGAGGAGAGGGTGCTGGTGGCCGTCACCGGCATGGGGCTGAAGGACACCAGCGTGTTGAGCGCTTAGAGTAGGGCGGGGCGCTCTGCCCCGCCGCGTCGCGCGTTCATAGTGCCGGGTGGCAGGGCACAGGGCCCTGCCCTACATTGGGAGCGCGGGGCAGAGCCGCTGGCTCCTACACTGTTGTTAGATCGGCTGTCTTCTGCCATCGGGCTACCTCACCCAGCAACGTCTCTCCTGCCCCCCATCGGGCCACCATCTCCACCAGGTAGCCCACCGTCCAAGCCTGAACGCGGCAGGCGTGGGCCGGGCGCCCCCAGACGTCCAGGAACTCCGTGGAGGGCGCGTCCTCGCCCTCACGGTAGACGTACAACTCTGCCGGGCAGCCCAGCAGGGCCAGGGCCCTCAGCACCGCGGTGTTCAGGGCGACAGCCTCCCCTTCCATGCCGAGCCTGCGCAGGGCGGAGGCGGCTACCCAGTTGTCCCAGGGCCAGATGGAGCCCCGGTGGTAGCGGAGGGGCGCGTAGTTGGGCGAGGAGGAGCTGAGGGTCCGCAGGCCGAAGGGGGTCCGCAGGTCGGGCCCCAGCAGCCGCCGGGCAGCCCGACGGAAGCGGCGGGGGCGTACCGGACCCAGCCACAGCCAGTGGAAGGCGTTGGAGGTGACGTCGGCCAGCGGGCGCTTCCGGGCATCCAGGGCCTGGGCGTAGCAGCCGGCCTTCGGCAGCCAGAAGCGCCGCTCGAAGCGGTCTGCCAGCCGCCGGGCCCAGGAGGATAGCTCGTCGGCGCCGGCCGGGTCCTCTTCTCGTCTCAGTGAGGCCTCTCCCATCACCGCCCGATAGCAGTAGGCCTGCACCTCGGAGTAGGCCACCGGGTAGAGGGGCATGGAGCCGCCGACGGCCAGGAGGGAATCGCGGCTGTCCTTCCAGTTCTGGTTGATCAGCGATCTACGCTCCTGGTTTCGCTGTAGGAACTCCACCAGCCCGTCGCCGTCCAGGTCCCCTCGTTCCAGGATCCAGGCCAGAGTCCGGTCCCGGGCCCCCCTCAGCTCCTCCAGAAGGCCCCCCTCTCCACCTCTGCCGGCGGCGTACTCGTGCAGTGCCATCAGGAAGAGGGGCGTGGAGTCCACGCTGGCGTAGTAGGCGCCGGGGAAGTCGCCCGACGCCCCGGGGTTGTACTCGTGGACGATCTTGCCCGGCTCCTCCTCCGTCCAGGGGTCATCCATCACCCCCTGGAGGGCCGCCAGTGCCCGGAGGCTCCCCGCGATCGGAGGCAACAGGATATGCGCCAGGGAGGGATCCAGCCGGACGGCCGACAACAGCTGGAGGGAGGTGATCAGGGAGTCGCGACCGAAGAGCCGGCCGAAGGAGTCGGAGCGGGAGCTGGCCAGCAGGAAGTCACCGGACGCTACCTCGGCGAGGCCCTCGGCGGCCATACGAACGGCGACCTCCAACTCGTGGGCAGTTGGCCGACGGGGGGTGCCCTTCGAAGATGTAGTGGCCGGCGTCTCTGCCGGCCCTTCGGTGCACTGCATGCAATCAACCCTCACCCCGACCCTCTCCCTCTGGGAGAGGGAATCGCCTCCTCACCCCGTGGCGCGAGTAATTCCGTAGCCGCCCTGCGCCAGGCGTGCGGCCAGCGGCGGGGGATAAACCCCCGCCCTACGGAAGAACGACGCAGTTAGCGATGTCTCAGACGGAAGCTGGCGATGCGACCGCCCTCCAGCAGCCCGGGAGTGGGATCCGCCTCCGGCTCCTCGTCCAGCCGGCAGGGCTCCACGGAGTAATCCCCCAGGATCGCCACGGACCCGACCCGACCGCCGGGGTTGTAGACCCGGAGGATGGAGTCTTCGCCCTCCTCGGCGCCCTTCAGCGCCGCCAGGCAGAAGCTCTCCCCCTCCAGCTGCAGGGGCATCCTGGCCGGCAGCCCGGCCGGCCCGGCCACCAGGCCAAACCGGTAGTCGTGGGACCTACGCACCAACTCGACCTCTTCGAGCCCCTCGACCAGCGCCAGGGCGTACTCGAAGCGGTGGACGCCGGGGCATTGAGCCTCGGGGGTGGCGAGATGGGGCCCGGCGCCGCCGGGGCGGGTGGAGAGGTCGTCTCGGGACAGCCACCCTACGCAGCGGAGCAGGGTCAGGGCGATCTCCGTCCCCTGGGCGGTGGGGCGTGCCTCGTACTCCGGCAGCCCTCGTCCGAAGAGGGCCACGCCTCCCAACTCCACGGCCCCCAGGGTGTGGTGGGTGGCCGCCGGGGGTTCTTTCCAGTCGGGCCCGTGGACGGGAGCTCCCACCGGCCGGTGCAGCAGGGCGTAATGGCCTTCGGCCCGCACCTCCGTCGCCGGCGCCGCCGGGAACACCACCCGCAGCCGGTGGTCCTCGGCCCGGTTCTCCACGGTGGTGACGAACTCCACCCGCTCCACGCCGGCCACCAGCCGGATCTCGACCCGGATCGGGCAGGCCGCGGTGGAGCGCCGCCGCGCTCGGCGGTCGGCCCTCAGTCCGTGCGGGAGGCGCGCCTCCATCTCCAGCAGCAGGGATGCCGCGGCCGGGCCGCGCAGGCCGGGCCGCACCCGCACCCTGTGCTGCCGGCTATCCCAGGGGCCGTCGCCCTCCACGGGACAGAAGTTGTACTCGTCGCCCCGATCCGCCACGTCCTCGAACCAGTGGCCGCCGGTGAGCTTCCTTCCGCTGGCCTTGTGGATCACTTCCAGGGTGCCATCGGCCTGAACGGCAACCCGGTAGTGCTCGTTCTCTATGGCCCTGTATCCCGCCTGGTGCGCCCCCTCCCTCTGGGAGCGCCCGGAGCGAAGCCGGATGGCGGTTGCCCCGAAGCCCTCTGCCTGGGCTGCCACCAGGGCCACCGGCCCGTTGGGCTCGCGCACCACCTGGGCCGGCAGCTCGCCCGCGGGTCCCTCGGCCCGCACCGTCCTGGCGTGGGCCAGCTCGTTGGGGAGCGGCAGCTCCACCAGCCCGGCCCGCCGCCAGGGCATGAGGTTCACCGCGGTGCGGTTCACGTTGGGGCGCTCACGGTAGGACCAGATGGCCTCGCCGCCGGCCAGCTTCCAGAGGGCTTCCCGCCGCAGCCGCAGAGCCAGCTGCTCCGCGGCGTCGAATCGCCACGCCATATCCCGGTGGACCTCGTCGACGGAGCAGCCACAGATGGAGTCGTGGGGATGGTTGAGCAGCAGATGCTGCCAGGCCATCCGCAGGTCCTCCGTCGGATAGGGTGCATCCGCCACCAGGTGAGCCAGGGAGGCGGCTATCTCGGCTTCGGCCAGAGCCCGCTCCACCGCCTCGTTCCGCTGCTTCAGCGGCATTCGGGCGGAGTTCACCCCGCGCAGAACCGGCGCATCCTTCCCCTCGCACATCTCCCCCTCGTAGATCTCCAGGTAGGGGAGCCGATCGCGGATCTCGGCGACGTAGTCGTCCAGACCGGCGATGCGGAACTCGGCCTCGGGCCAGGCGAGGCCGGCGGCCGCGAGGAGCGAGGGCAGGTCGGTCTGTACCAACTGGTGGTCGGTGCCGTTGCCCGCCAGCAGATCGATCACCCCCGAGCGCTCCAGGTAGGGGGCCGCGATGTCGCGCAGCTCCTTCAGCCGGCGGAGTGCCATCTCCGGGTACTGGGCGGGATCGGTGGCTCGAACCCCGTTCCGGGTCCAGCGACCCAGGTTGTCGACGGCGCCGTAGCCATCGATTTGCCGGATCGCCAGCAGCTCGCTGCCGTCGGGGCCCCGCCATCGGAAGGCCACCCCCAGCCGATCGGAGTCGTCGCCCAACCCCCGCCAGAAGACGAAGCTGTCCATGCCGAATCCACGCACTATCTGGGGCATCTGGGCCACGTGGCCGAAGGTATCGGGGTAGTAGGCCACCGGGGTCTCCCTCCCGAACTGGCGGCACAGCTGCCGGCCCAGGAGGAGGTTGCGGACCAGCGACTCCTGGCCCACCAGGTACTCGTCGGGGAGGATGTAGGAGGGGCCGATGCGAATGCGTCCCTGCTGTATCAGGCGGGCGATCCTGTCTCTGGATTCGGGGCGGGCGGCCAGGTAGTCCTCCAACACCACCGCCTGTCCGTCCAGAGTGAAGGAAGAGAAAGAGGGATCGGCCTCCAGGGTGTCCATCAGCTCGTCGACCATGCGCACCAGCTTCAGCCGGATGACCTGGAAGGGGATGAACCACTCCCGGTCCCAGTGGGTGTGCGGGACTACCCAGAAGCGGGTTTCCGGTGCGGGCTGAGCGAGGCGAAGCTCTGCCTCCCCCTCGCCACGAACAGCTGTCGTCGGCCTATCCATGTAATGTTCCCTCGATTCAGAGCACGAAACCACGCGTGCTACCGCCACATCACGCAAGGTTTGCGGATGGCGAAGCGGCAGCCCGAGTGGCGTGGGAGAAGCAGCGCATGAGCGGCTAGCCAGCGCTAACGCCAGCATACCAGCTGTACATAAGGGGGTCAAGGTCTATAGAAGAAGCGGGAATCAGGACCCCCTCCCCGTTTTCGGAGAGGGGGTAAGGGGGAGAGGTCTGCTGGGCGCGTACGATACGCCCCTACTTGAAGCCAAAGAGCCTGGCCAAAGCGCCCGGCTTGGCCTCCTCGGCCTCCTTGGTCTCCCAAGGCTCCTTGGGGGGAGGTGGCGTGAATTCCGCTTCTACCACGTCGACCAACCCGCCCTTGATCAGACGGTAGGCTACCTGGCGCACCGCGAATTCATCCAGCCCCAGTCGGTGGGCGACCTCCTTGAGGGGGATGCTGCCGGCGAGGCTGGCGACCATCCGCCACTCCTCCAGGCTGAGGCAGATCTCCTTCAGCTGCTGCCTCGGCTCGGGCAGTAGCCGGAGAGGCTGTTCCAGGCTGGGTATGTAGGAGGTGAGGAGCTGCCATTCCTCCAGGTAGCCGCGTCCCTTTTCCAGGACGGGACCCAGCTCGGTGGTGGCCAGGATGTCTTCCTCGGCCGGTGAGGCATCCACGTCGAACCGGAAGCTCCCCTCGGGCCAGGTCAGCAGGGAGTAGAGGTCGGCCAGCGCTTTCTCACGAACGAACTCCACTATCTGCTCTCGGGAAAGCCGCCCCTGATCCTCCAGGAGGAGGCCCACCGCCTGCTCCGATGGCGGCGTCTCGGAGCTGATCAGCTCGTACTGCTCTTTGTCGATCCGTCCCGCTCGATACAGAAGGGTTGCCAGGCCCTCGGAGCGAGACTCGGGCGGTCTGACCTTGGTCATCTGCCCGTTGTCGAAGTAGATGGTCGCGCTTTCGCCGGCCCGTTGCAGGGTCAGCGCGCCGGTCTTGTGGGTCACCTGGACCAGGGTAAGAAGCTGGAGAAGGCCGAAATCCTTGAGGTCTCCGCTCAGTGCCACTGCTCCCCATAACCTCCGAGCCTGTAGGGTGGGCCGAGCCGAGGGCATTATACTATGGAACTTCCCCTGGTCAAGCGACAGACCTATTCAAAGGCCAGATTGTGCCGTACTATTTGGAATAGCAGCGATGTACAGGGCTGCATCTCCTGCCTCGCGAATCTCTGCCGCTCGGCTCCTATGGAGGATGCTCTGGTGGGTCTACGACGAATCCGGGCACAGGCGTCTCCTGGCAACGGCAAGGTCAGGCGGCCGCCGAAGAGAAGTGCCAGAGAGACGCTGATGGTGTCGGTAGCCTGGGTGGCTGCTACCCTCAACTCGGAGCACGATCCGGAGAAGGCGCTGGAGCTGATCTGTCGTGAAGCCCTTACCCTCTTCGCTGCCCACACGACGATCCTCTGGGAACCCCAGGATGACCAGCTGGTGGCGACGAACGCCCAGGGGGTTCTTAGCCAGCAGATCCAAGGTTACCGCATCCCCATCGACGATCCCGATACCTTTGCCTGCCGCTGTTTCCGGGAGCAGGCGCCGATCCTCGAAAACGAGCTGTTGGGGGGGAGAGAGGGGAACCGGGTGATGGCGCAGATGGCGCCCGCGGTGGCGGTACTGTGCGTCCCACTGATCCATCGGGATGAGGTTCTGGGGGTGCTGGGGCTGCGGGATTGCGAGGATCCCTACCGCTACACCGAGGCCGACCTGGAGGCAGCCTCACTCTTCGCGGATCTGGCAGCGGTGGCCGTCGCCAACGCCCGACTCCAGGAGGAGGCCGAGAAGCGGGCGCGAGAGGCAGCCGTGCTCAACAGGATCGGCCAGATCGTTGCTTCCGGCCGGGACCTGGCGGAGACCTCGGAGGCTTTTGCCCGAGAGCTGCGCAACCTGCTGTTCTTCCACCGGGTGGCCATCGCGGTGCTGGAGGGCGACGAGCAGTACAGGGTGTTCCTGGCCACCGGGATGGATGCTAGCGAGTTCCGCCCGGGCGCGGTCGGGGCGCTGGCCGGCTCCGGCGTGGAATGGGTGGTCAGATGCAGGCAGCCCCACGTGATCTACGATCTGGAGCTGGAGCAGGCCTTCCCCTCGGATCGCGCCTATGCCGCCGCCCGCATGCGCTCCGTAGTCCGGGTGCCGCTGATCGAGAGGGGAGAGGCTCTCGGCGCCCTCACCCTGGTCTCGGCATCGCCGGGCGCCTATGGGACGCGAGAGGTCGGGCTGCTGGAACAGGTGGCGGGACAGATCGCCGGGGTGTTCGCCAATGCTCAGATGGTCGAGGTCGAACGGGGCCTGGTGGCCCGGCTTTCCTCCCTTCATCGGGTGACCGACGCGGCGCTATCTACCCTCGACCTGGACAGCCTGCTGGATTCCCTCCTGGAGCGATGCATCGAGATCGTGGGGGCAGACAGCGGGATCATCCTGCTGCTGGACGAGACCGGCGAGGAGCTCACCGTTCGGGGCGCTCGATGGATGCCGGAGGAGGGGCCCTGGGAGATCCGGCGCAGGCTGGGGCAGGGGATTTCGGGCAAGGTGGCCCTGCAGGGGGTGCCCCGTCTCATCCTCGAGGTGGACGAGGAGGATCCCGCGGACGTGGTCGTCACCCAGCGGAGGGGCATCCACTCGGTGCTGGCGGTGCCGCTGAAAGCCCGAGGGAAGACCATCGGCGTCTTCCGTCTGGAGAGCCGCCGGCCCGCTCACTTTCACCAGGATCAGATGCGGTTGATGGAGGTGGCGGCCGAGAGAATGGCCCTGGCCATCGACAACGCTCGTCTCCTCCAGGAGGCTCGCGAGCGGGCCACCCACGAGACCCTGATCCACCACATCGCCTCGGCCATAGGCTCTTCTCTCGACCTCAATCAAGTCATGGACAGGGCCGTGCAGGAGCTGTTGCACGCGACTGAGGCTTCGCGGTGCCTGGTGGTCCTGAGCGACGTTAAGAACGAGATTGTCCAGTGGCAATGGGAGGCCTGTGCTCCCGAAGTTGCCCCCTCGGCGTCGGTGCAGATCCCCTGGGGGAATATGCCTGTGCGGGCGATGCTGATGCGGTCGGGGCCCGCGGCTATCAACGATATGGAGAGCTTCCCGCTCGTTGAGGACATGCGGAAGGTAATGGATGAGCTGGGTGTGAGATCCCTGCTGGTCGCTCCCCTGCTGCGAGGAGACGAGCCGGTCGGGATGGTGATGCTCCAGCAAACCGACCGGCCCCGCCAGTGGACCCGGTGGGAATCGGAGCTGGTCCGATCGGTTGCAGCGCAGCTGGTGGTGGCGGTGCAGAACGCCCGTCTCTACGGCGAGACCGACGAGAGGATGAGGGCCCGTGTGCGGGAGCTGGGGAGCCTCCTCCGGCTCGGTAAGGCGGTGAGCGAGCAGCTCAGCCTGGACGTGGTGATGGAGCGGGCCGTGGAGGAGGGTGTCAGGGCGCTCAACGCCGACCGCTGCACCCTGACCACCATGGACTGGGGACGGCGGGTCCTGACGGTGAGGGCCGTCTCCCACCGAACCGGTGACGTTGGAAACGGGGTTGGGATAGAGCTGCGTCTGTCCGATTTTCCCCACTCGGCGAGGGCCATGGCCAACCGTGAGACTACCGTTCTCACCGTGGGCCACGACACGGTGTCGCGAGCAGAAGAGGCGCTGCTTCGGAGCCTGGACATGGTGACGGCCATCGTGGTGCCCCTGGTTGTCGGTGATCGGGCCATCGGCACGGCCTTCTCCGGGCGAAAAGGGGACAAGCCCGCCTTCTCCGAGGACGAGGTGGCGCTGGCTCGGGCCATGGCAGGACAGGTTGCGGTGGCCATGGAGAACGCCCGATTATTCCAGGAGGTGCAGGCCCAGAAGGCCCGAACGGATGCGCTGCTGGCCTCCATGAGTGAAGGAGTCTGCGCCACCGACGGGGACAAGCTCATCACTGCCGTTAACCCCTGGTTGGAGGCGATGGTGGGGCGCCGGGCCGAGGATATGGTGGGTAAGCGGTGCCGGGACCTGCTGCGGCATACCGACGAGGAGGGCAACTCCCTGTGCCAGACCGCCTGTCCACTCCGGGAGGCGTTGGGCCAAGGAAAACCGACGGACCCGACCCTGATGTTCGCCCAGACAGCCTGGGGCGATTGGATTCCCACCATGGTGAGTGTGGCCCCCATCCGCAACGAGTTGATGGAGATCATCGGCGCCGTCTCGGTCTCCCGCGACGTCAGCCGAGAATGGCAGATGGACAAGCTGAAGTCCAACATCATCTCCGTGGTGTCTCACGAGTTCCGCACCCCCCTCACCAGCATCATTGGCTTCTCCGAGCTGTTGGTTACTCGCGACCAATCGGAGGAGGAGCGAAAGAGCTGCGCCGAATACATCTACAACGAGGGGTTGAAGCTGGAGGCGTTGGTCAACGACTTCCTGGACGTCTCCCGTCTCGATGCCGGCCGGGTGATGCTAAACCCCGAGCCCCTGGAGGTGGCCGTCGTGGTGGAGAACAGCCTTGGCGCTGCACGTCCCCGGACGGCCGAGCATCAACTGCTGGCGGAGGTGCAGGAAGGGCTTCCACTGGTGGAGGCGGATCCCGAGCGGCTGGCGCAGGTGATGGAGAATCTCCTCTCGAACGCCACCAAGTACTCGCCTGCTGGGGCGGAGATCGTGGTGCGCGCCAGGGCGGGGCGGGAAGATGGCGACGGCGGCATCCGGATCGACGGGGACCCTCGGGGACCGTGGGTGGTCTTCTCCGTGGAGGATCACGGCTATGGGATCCCCGAGGATCAGCTTCCGGACATCTTCACCCCCTTCCACCGGGTTCAGGGGGAGTTGACCCGGCGCATTCGGGGCACCGGGCTGGGGCTGTCCATCGTCAAGAGCCTGGTGGAGCTTCACGGTGGAAAGGTGTGGGTGGAGAGCCGGGTCGGGGTGGGCAGCAAGTTCCACGTCGCCCTGAAAGCTATCAGCTGATAGCTGGCGGCTGATCGCTGATAGCTACCTGCTCCGTTTCCTTGCGGCGACCGGTGGGGAGTTGTAGAATCCCTCGTGACAGAAGGCCAGGTGGGCTTCTTGCCGAGAGCGTGCCGAGGGTAGTATCGTCCCAGGTTGGGGCGGTGAGGTCGGGCGTTCTAGGGGCGGTCAACCGCTGGACAGCAGCTCCGGAGATATGCCGACGATACGAGCCATTCGCCCCACGGACTTTGTGTCGCTGATATCCTTCTTCCGTCACGATGCCCGCTGCGAAGTGACGGCCCCCATTTGGCCCGACGTATGGGAAGAATCCAACGGCCGTGGTCGCTGGAGCTTCCTATCCAAGCTGATTACACGGGGCAGCGGCTCCCAGGTCTGGCTCTCCTCGAACGGGGGCCACGTGCGAGGTCTCGCGATCGCCCATCCCAGGGCAGGGAAGCTGGCCTGGGACGTGGAAGACCTCTTCGTGGCCGAGAACGATCATTCGGCCGGGGTGGACCTGCTGGAGCACCTGGCCGCGGAAGCGGCACGGCGAGGGGCCAGGAGACTCTTCCTGGTCACCCGTGTGGACGGCGACATGGCTCGGATCGCCAGCCACGCCGGCTTCGTGAACTACACGTCCGAGACTCTCTACTCCGCGCGGCTGCCCTCGGCCATCAGCGACGGCGGACTCCGTCGGGCGCGGCCACGCCTCCGCCAGGACACTCCGGCACTTTTCCAGCTTTACAACGCCGCGGTGCCCTGCAACGTGCGCAGCGCGGAGGCGATGACCATCGACGAATGGTTGTCGCTGGAGCGGGGGGGCAGGCTGTGGACGCCGAGCCTGGGGGGGAGCCGGCAGCATTTCGTTTGGGAGAGCGGAAACAGCCTGGCGGGGTGGCTGCACATCACCTTCGGCAACAAGAGCCAGCACCTGGAGTTGCTGGTGCATCCGGGCGAGCGGGCGGCCACCGAGGAGATGCTTCTCTATTCCCTGAGCCAGACCAGCACCCGGGCATCGGTCTACGTCACCTTGCGGGATTACCAGCCCGAGCTGGCCTCCCTGCTGGAAGCCCGGGGCTTCATACCGGCGGCCGACTACCTGGTCTTTGCCCGGCAGCTGGCGGTGCGGGTTCACGGCCGGGCCCTGGTGCCGGCGAGGGCGTAACCGGGAGATTTGGAGTGCGGTGGCCGGCTGGCAAGCTTTATGCGCCTCCCAATCGGGCTGATCGATCGCCCGCTTTCGTCGCTCTGGAGCGACGGGGGCAGCGGGGCAACGCTGGCCCTTTGAGGTTGAACGGGATGCATATGGAAGAGTTGCATCAAACGACTGCGCAGCAGGCGGTCACGGACGACATCGACGCCCTTCTGGACGCCCTTCCCCCTCACATCAGCGATCCCCTCAAGGCCGCAGGCAACCGAAGCGCCCTGCTGGAGGTTGTCATGGACCTGGGACGTCCTCCGGAGGCCCGGTTCCCCGACGAGGAGACCATCTTGAGCCCCCACGACGTCACCGAGGAGGATCTGGACTACGTTATCGAGCGGATAGGGGCCTTTGGGGACGACAATCGGGCCGGGATCGAGCGCACCCTTCACCGCATCTCGGCCATTCGCAACCGCTCCGGCAAGATCATCGGGCTCACCTGCCGGGTGGGGCGGGCCGTCTTCGGGACCATCGCGGTCATTCGCGACATGGTGGAATCGAGCAGGAGTATCCTGCTGTTGGGCCGCCCCGGCGTTGGCAAGACCACCATGCTGCGGGAGGTGGCCAGGGTGTTGGCCGACGAGTTCCGCAAGCGAGTGATCATCGTGGACACCTCCAACGAGATCGCCGGTGACGGGGACATCCCGCACCCGGCCATCGGGCGGGCGCGACGGATGCAGGTGGTTACCCCCAGCATGCAGCACGCGGTGATGATCGAGGCGGTGGAGAACCACATGCCTGAAGTCATCATCATCGACGAGATCGGTACGGAGCTGGAAGCTGCCGCGGCTCGCACCATTGCCGAGCGCGGGGTCCAGCTAGTGGGCACGGCCCACGGCAACACCCTGGACAACCTGATGATGAATCCCACCCTCTCCGACCTGATAGGCGGGATCCAAAGCGTCACCCTGGGCGACGAGGAGGCCAGGCGCAGGGGCACGCAGAAGTCGATCCTGGAGCGGAAGGCTCCGCCCACCTTCGACGTGGTGGTGGAGATCATCGATCGGGATCGAGTGGCCGTTCATGCAAGCGTGGCCGAGGTGGTAGACTCCATCCTGCGGGGGAACCCCGTGGTTCCCGAGGAGCGCTACCGGACGCCGGACGGGGAGGTGCACATCGAGCGACAGCGGGCCCTGCGGCCGGTGCCGGCCGAGCGGGTTGGTGCCGCCCGTCCGTCGGCGGCCGCGGAGCGGGCCGCGCCGGCTCCGGCTCCCTTCGTGGGACGGCAGAAGGCCGAAGGGAAGCCCGCCCGGATATATCCCTTCGGCATCAGCCGGGATCGGCTGGAGAACATGATCCACTCGCTCAGGCTTCCCGTGAACATAGTCCGAGATCCCGGTTCCTCGGATGTGGTGCTCACCTCCAAGAACTATTACCGGCGGAAGCCCCAGGCTCTTCGGGAGGCCGAGGCGGCGGGGATCCCCGTCTACGTCATCAAGAGCAACACCGACGCCCAGATCGAGGGGGCGCTGATCAACATCTTCGAGCTGGAGACGGCCGACCCTACGGCCTACGCCCTCCAGGAGGCCGAGGATGCGGTGTCCCAGGTGCTGGCCAGCAACAAGCCCGTGGAGCTATCGCCTCAGAGCGCCTACATCCGCCGGCTGCAGCACCAATTGGCCGAGCAGTACAATCTGGCCAGCCGCAGCAAGGGCAGGGAGCCCTATCGGCGGGTAAGAATCTTCAAGGCAGAGCAGGAGTAAGTGGGGGCATTTCTGGTTTTCGAGGGCCCGGAGGGTGGCGGGAAGTCCAGCCAGGCCAGGGCGTTGGCCGATCGGCTCACCGGGGTGGGCTACCCTGTGGTCCTCACTCGGGAGCCCGGCGGCACGCCGCTGGGGGACGCCATCCGGCAGATCCTTCTCCCCGCCACCTCCGTGGCCATCTCCCCCAGGAGCGAAGTCCTTCTCTATAGCGCCTCGCGGGCGCAGCTGGTGGAGGAGGTAATCTGCCCGTCGCTGGACCAGGGGCAGGTGGTGGTATCCGATCGCTTCAGCTACTCCACCATCGCCTACCAGGGTTACGGCCGCGGCCTGGGGGTGGAGCCGGTTGCCTCGGTGGTCCGCTTCGCCACCGGCTCCCTGGAACCCGACCTGATCATCCTGCTGGACCTGGAGCCTCGGGTGGGGCTGGAGAGGAAGCGGGGCGATTTCCTGGCCGGCAGCACCGAGGAGTGGAACCGCTTCGAGGAGGAGGAGCTGGCCTTCCACCAGAGGGTGCGGGAGGGCTACCTGGCGATGGCCAAGGCCGACCCGGAGCGTTGGCTGGTGCTGGACGCTTCATTGCCCTTTGGGACACTTCAAGATAGAATTATGGAGACAGTGTCCATCCTGCTGGACCGTAAGCGGGTGCTGCGGCGGCCGGCGTAGCGACGGGAGGAGAGGATGAAGCTGGTCGTGGCCATCGTGCAGAGGGAGGATGCCGGCACCCTTATCGATGCGCTCACGGAGAAGGGATATCGGGCCACCCGGATCAATACCGCCGGCGGCTTTCTGAAGGAGGGGAACGCCACGGTCCTGGTAGGGGTTGAGGACCCGGCGGTCGATGAAGTTCTCTCCCTGGTGGAAGCCAGCTGCAACACTCGGACCCAGTACATCAACCCTCTCCCGCCGGTAATGGAGCCTGGCGAGTTCTACATGCCGTATCCCGTTGAGGTGCAGGTAGGCGGAGCCACGGTCTTTGTCCTGAACGTGGAGCGCTGCGAGCGGCTCTAGGGAGACCCCATTCTTCCCTCTCCCTTTGGGAGAGGCGTGGACCGGCCACAGGGCAGGTCCGCGGGGTGAGGGCTGAAGTCTGGCCTCGAGCCCCATAGCCTCTGCTTATCCCCTTTCCGTTGCGTAGAGAGGATCAGCTTGACCGGAACGGTTCTCAATGTGTCCACGGTCCTGCTGGGTGGGACCGTGGGGGCGCTTGTTGGCGAGCGGCTGCCGGATCGCTTCAGGGAGACGGCGCTGCACGCCATAGGCCTGATGACCCTTCTAATAGGCTTCCAAATGGCGCTCGGCACTCGGAGCGCCATCATCGTGCTTGGAAGCGTTGTGATCGGAGCCCTTCTCGGCGAGGCGGCAGGGATCGACGATGGCCTGAAAGCCCTGGGCGATTGGGTGGAGGCGAAGGTTCAAGAGATTAGCGCTGGCGCGAATCGTGCAACAGTTGCAGGGGGACGAGGCAAAGGTGAGTCCCTCTTCAGCAAGGGTTTCGTTACCGCTAGTCTCGTGTTCTGCGTCGGCCCCATGACCATTCTAGGTTCCTTTCAGGATGGCCTCACCGGCGTCTACGACACACTGGCGGTGAAATCCGTGCTTGATGGATTCACGGCAGTGGCACTGGCATCCTCCCTTGGATGGGGGGTGGTTCTCTCCTCCGCTGTGGTGCTGGTCTATCAGGGCGCGTTGACCCTGGGTGCGGTATGGGCGAAACCCCTCCTTTCTGAGTCCGTGGTGACAGAAATGACGGCCGCCGGTGGGCTCCTCATCGTGGGTATCGGGCTGAACATCCTGGGAATCACCAAGATCCGGGTCGCCAACATGTTGCCTGCTCTGGTGATAGCCCCGCTGCTGGTGGCGCTAGTAGGCCCCAGGTAGAACCTTGGAACGTGGGAGTAGCCGATGACCAAGTACATTTTCGTCACGGGTGGTGTGGTGTCCTCGGTGGGAAAGGGGATCACCGTTGCCTCGTTGGGCCGGATCCTGAAAAGCCGCGGCATTACCGTCTCCGTCCAGAAGCTGGATCCCTACATCAACGTCGACCCGGGCACCATGAGCCCCTTCCAGCACGGAGAGGTGTTCGTCACCGACGACGGTGCCGAGACCGATCTGGACCTCGGCCACTACGAGCGGTTCATCGACGTGAGCCTCACCCGTGCCAGCAACGTCACCTCCGGCCAGATCTACAAGAGCGTCATCGGTCGGGAGCGTCGCGGAGATTTCCTCGGTGGCACCATCCAGGTGATCCCCCACATAACCAACGAGATCAAGGAGCGGATCACCCGGGTTGCGAAGCAGACGGGCGCCCAGGTGGTCATCGTCGAGGTAGGGGGCACGGTGGGCGACATCGAGAGCCTGCCCTTCATGGAGGCGATCAGGCAGATGCGGCGGGACGTCGGGGAGGACAACGCCCTGTACATCCACCTGACGCTGCTCCCCTACATCGGCTCGACCCACGAGTTGAAGACCAAGCCCACGCAGCATTCGGTCAAGGAGCTTCGGGGCATCGGCATCCAGCCCGACGTGATCGTGTGCCGGTCCGACTACCCGGTTAGCGACGAGCTGAAGGAGAAGATCGCCCTCTTCTGCAACGTGGAGAAGCGGGCGGTGGTTCCCCTGGAGACCGTTCCCAGCATCTACCAGGTCCCCCTGATCCTGGAGGAGGCCGGGCTGGGCGATTTCGTGGTGGAGCGGCTGGGGTTGCCCGATCGCAAGGCCGAGCTGGCCGAGTGGCAGGCAATGGTGGAGGGGAGCCAGCAGCTCAAGGACGAGATAATAGTGGGGGTGGTCGGCAAGTACGTGGGGCTGCACGACTCCTACCTGAGCGTCAAGGAGGCCCTCTTCCACGCCGGCCTTCACGAGAACCGGCGGGTGCGCCTCGTCTGGATCGACTCGGAGGATCTGGAGCGGGAGGGGGACGACCGCCTCAAGGAGTTGAACGGCATCGTGGTGCCGGGCGGTTTTGGGTATCGAGGAGTCGAGGGGATGATCCAGGCCGCTCGCTACGCCCGCGAGCACGACATCCCCTACTTCGGGCTGTGCCTGGGCATGCAGATCATGGTGATAGAGCTGGCCCGGTACGTGCTGGGTACCTCCGAGCCGAACAGCACCGAGTTCAACATGTTCAGCGGCCATCCGGTGATAGACCTGCTGCCGGAGCAGAGGGATGTGGGGGATAAGGGAGGCACCATGCGGCTTGGCCAGTACCCCTGCCAGTTGATCCCCGGCACCAGGGCCGGCGATGCCTACAACACCAACAACATCATCTTCGAGCGTCACCGGCACCGCTACGAGTTCAACAACGATTACCGGGAGTTGCTGGGGGTTGCCGGCCTGGTCTTCAGCGGCCTCTCCCCCGATGGCCGCTTGGTGGAGATCTCGGAGTTGGCCGGGCATCCCTGGATGCTGGGCACCCAGTTCCACCCGGAGTTCAAGTCGAGGCCGAACCGGCCTCATCCCCTGTTCGCCGCCTTCATTCGCGCCTGCAAGGTTAGCCTCCGAGAGGGCGACCAGAGGCCGTTGCCCCTCGAGAGAACGATAAGCTGAGGAGAGTTCAAGCGATGGAGCTGTTCGTTGACACGGCCGACATCAAGGAGATTGAGGAGGCCGTTGGCTGGGGAATAATCAGCGGCTGTACCACCAATCCTACCCTGGTGTCGGTGCAGGGCAAGGTGGACTTCAAGGGCCACATCCAGCGGATCTGCGAGTTGGTCCAGGGTCCGGTTAGCGCCGAGGTTGTGAGCCTGGATGCCGAGAGCATGATCAAAGAGGCCCGGAATATCGCCACCTGGTCCCCCCACGTGGTGATCAAGATCCCCATGACCTGGGAAGGGATCAAGGCCACCAAGGCCCTCTCCCGAGAGGGCATCAAGACCAACGTGACCCTGGTGTTCTCCCCCAATCAGGCGCTGCTGGCTGGTCTGGCGGGAGCCACCTACGTTAGCCCCTTCCTGGGCCGACTGGACGACGCCGGCCACGATGGCATGGCGGTCGTCGGCGAGATAGTGGAGGTCTTCCGGAAGAGCGGCATCACCACGAAGGTGCTGGCCGCCAGCATCCGGCATCCCCTCCACGTGGTCCAGGCCGCCAAGATCGGGGCCGACGTGGCTACGGTGCCTTTCAAGGTCCTGAAGCAGATGGTCAAGCACCCGCTCACCGACGTTGGGATCGAGCGGTTCCTCAGCGATTGGAAGAAGGTAACCGGTTAAGCCACCAGCTATCAGTCTGAAGGAGAGGCTGATAGCTGTTAGCTTCTGGATATGTACGGCAGGGGATAAATCCCTGCCGCCCGGCCCTGCCGTCGCTCGGGGGCGGCGGGGGACAAGCCCCCGCCCTACGTCATGGATTTGCCGCACGCACCACTCAATTGAATAGGGAGGTTGTTCATGGGCCAGCCCATAGGTCGCAACCTTGGTTTCGACTTGGTGCGGGTCACCGAGTCGGCGGCGCTGTCGGCGGCTCGATGGCAGGGACGCGGGGACAAGAACGCCGTGGACCGGGCCGCCGTGGAGGCGATGCGCTACGTACTGCAGTGGGTACCCATGGATGGAGTGGTCGTGATCGGCGAGGGGGAGAAGGACGAGGCCCCCATGCTGTACATCGGCGAGCAGATCGGAACAGGGGTCTCGCCCAGGGTGGACGTGGCGGTAGACCCGGTGGATGGCACTACCCTCACCTCCAAAGGGCTCCCCAACGCTGTCTCCGTAGTGGCCCTCGCTTCCCGAGGAAGCATGTTCTACGCTCCCGGCATCGTGTACATGGAGAAGATCGCCGTGGGCCCCGAGGCCAAAGGCTGCATCCACCTGGACGCCCCCGTGGCCGAGAACATCAGGTGCGTCGCCCAGGCCAAGGGTCTTCAGCCATCGGAGGTCACGGTGGTGATCCTGGATCGCCCCAGGCACGAGCAGTTGATTCGGGAGGTGAGGGATGCCGGCGCCCGGATCAAGCTGATCAGCGACGGCGACGTGGCCGGCGTCATCATGGCGGCGATGGACGGTACCGGCGCCGACATCCTGATGGGGATCGGCGGCTCGCCCGAGGCGGTGATCGCGGCCTGCGCTCTGAAGTGCATGTGCGGAGAGATCCAGTGCCGGATCTATCCTCGGAACGAGGAGGAGCGACGGCAGGCGATCGCGGCAGGCCACGATCCCGCCAAGATCCTGACCACCGACGATCTGGTCAGCGACGACGACGTTTTCTTTGCCCTCACAGGGGTTACGGGCGGAGAGTTGGTACGCGGGGTGCGGTATACCTCTCGCGGGGCGGAGACGGAGACGCTAATGATGCGCTCTCGCTCCGGCACAATCCGCAGGATCGAGTCAAGCCACAACTTTGATAAGCTGATGAAGATCACCAGCGTTCCCTATCAAAAGCCTTGACAATGTTCTTAGTCGACTGCTATGCTCCAAGCTGGATAGTCAGGAAGTTCATCACACATGCCTCTAAAGTAGGGACCATACAGTTATCCTCGGAGACTGTTCCCCGCAAGTGGGCGACAGACGATATACCGCCTGGGATCCCATTTTACCCCACAGCACGTTGTTTTCCACCGAATCTTGGCGAGCTGACACCGGCCACGCTGGGCAGGCAGCACGAGGTGCCTAGGACCATCGATGGTTGGGCGTGTCCGAATCGGAGTGAGTCGTGAACATAGCTGAACTTGAGACGAAGACCAGAGACGAACTTCAGGAGATGGCCAAGGAACTGGGCATCGCTGGTGTCAGTACGCTGCGCAAGCAGGATCTGATCTTCCGGTTGTTGCAGGCCCAGACGGAGCAGCAGGGCAATATCTTCCGCGGCGGCGTCTTGGAGATCGTTGAGGATGGGTTTGGCTTCTTGCGGCAGGAGAGATACCTTCCGGGCAGCAACGACGTGTACGTCTCCCAGTCCCAGATCCGGAGGTTCGGCCTGCGCACCGGCGACATGATCACCGGGCAGGTGCGGCCTCCCAAGGACAGTGAGAAGTACTACGGCCTGCTGCGGGTCGAGGCGGTCAACAGTCTCGATCCGGAAGTGGCCAAGAAGCGACCTCACTTCGATACCCTGACGGCCATCTTCCCCCGAGAGATGATCAACCTCGAGACCGAGTCCAAGAACCTGACCCAGAGGCTGATAAACCTGGTGGCGCCCATCGGCCGGGGGCAGCGGGGGCTCATCGTGTCGCCGCCCAAGGCCGGAAAGACCACCATCCTGAAGCACATCGCCAACGGGATCACCAGCAACTACTCGGACGTCCATATGATGGTGCTGCTCATCGGCGAGCGCCCGGAGGAAGTCACCGACATGAAGCGCTCCGTCAGGGGAGAGGTGATCAGCTCCACCTTCGACGAGCCGGTGGAGGACCACACCACCGTGGCGGAGATGGCTCTCAACCGGGCCAAGCGGCTGGTGGAGTGCGGACGGGACGTGGTGATCCTGCTGGATAGCATCACCCGTCTGGCCAGGGCCTATAACCTGGCGATGCCACCCAGCGGGCGCACCCTCTCCGGTGGTATCGATCCCATCGCCCTCTACCCGCCGAAGCGCTTCTTCGGCGCCGCCAGAAACATCGAGGAGGGCGGGAGCCTCACCGTCATCGCTACCTGCCTGGTGGACACGGGCAGCCGGATGGACGACGTGATCTACGAGGAGTTCAAGGGCACCGGCAACATGGAGCTGCACCTGGACCGCAAGATCGCCGAGCGGCGCACCTTCCCGGCCATCGATGTGGCGAGGTCCGGTACCCGCCGCGAGGAGCTGCTGCTGGACGAGTGGACCCTGAAGCAGGTGTGGACCATGCGCCGGATGCTGACGGCCATCGGTACCACCGAGGGGGTCGAGCTGGTGCTCTCCCGGATGTCCAAAACGGGCAACAACAAGGAGTTCCTATCCACCCTCACCAAGGATGTCTGAGGGATACACCGGCGTAGGCGCGGCCTCCTGTTCGCGATCACCATCTGCAGGCGCGATCTCCCGCTCGCGATCGCCGGCAGGAGCCGGCTCCTACGTTCCAGACGCGGGTGCGGGGCGCCACCCCGGCGCCTCCCACCCGGCCTTTCCTACTCTCTTTCTTCTTCCGCACGGTGAATTGCATATCGAGAGGAGATAGGGCCGGCTCGGCAGGAACCTGCCGAGCTTTACCCCCGGCCAAGTTCTGGTTGTAGCCGGCTGGAGGGTTGCGCCCCGACCTTGAGTAGTAATGCAGTTGCAGGTTCCTTCCGGACGAGCGGCCGAGCTGTTCGAGTACCTTCGCCCGGCAGCCACTTGGATTCAATCGTGCCTGGATCGGGCCTCTAGGATCCCGAGCCGGGTCGACCTCCCATCGGCATGGCCATCGCTTCGGCTGCGGCTCGACTCCGCCACGGTTCTCCTCAAGGCCCGCCTCCCCGTCGGGCTGGGCGAGGCGAAGCATCTCTCTCTCCTGCAGCATCTGGCCGTCTTTTCCCTGGTGGTCGCTTCGGTGCTGGCGGCCCAGTCGGGCTCCTTTGCCCGGAGGGGGAACTCCCTGCCGGCGTTCCCCCTCCGGGAGCAGTTTCGGCCCGATCTGCTGATCTCCCAGCCCCTGCCCTTGCCCGCGGCGGCCTCCAAGACCGCCACCAACGCGGCCGGTGACTCCGCTGCACAGGCAAAGGACTCCGCGTCGCTCGCAGCCGCCACGGCGTTGCCGGACCAGCGGCAGCCTTCGGGCGAGAGCTCCAGGCCCAGGACTCCCATCAAGTACAGGGTGGCGCCGGGGGACACGCCCGGCGAGATCGCCGAGCGGTTCGGCATCAGCACCGACACCGTCCTGCAGGCCAACAACCTGACCAACCCTGAGGGGCTGCAGATCGGGGAGGAGCTGCTGATCCTGCCGGTATCCGGGGTTATGCACACGGTGACCAGTGGGGACAACGTCCACGATCTGGCGGTTCTGTACGGGGTCACTCCGGAGAGCATAGCGGAGTTCAACCAGTTGGCGGACCCGAACTCCCTCCAGATGGGGGACAAGCTGGTGGTGCCGGGAGGGAAGATCCAGGTGGTTCGGGCCAGCGGCAGCAGCCGGGGAGGCCGCCCGGCGGCCACCGCCTCGGCCAGCGGCTCCGTCCGTTGGCCGGCCGGCGGCAGCATCACCCAGTACTTCGGGGAAAACGGCCACACCGGCATCGACTTGGCCAACGGCGCCGGAAGCCCCGTGTACGCGGCCGACGGTGGAGTTGTGGTGACGGCCCTGAAGCTGGGCTACGGCTACGGATGGCATCTGGTGATCGACCACGGGAACGGCTACAAGACCCTCTACGCCCACCTCAGCGCCTTCTTCGCAGACTACGGCGAGCGGGTCAACAAGGGCGACCGGATCGGCTCCGTGGGCAGCACCGGCCTCAGCACCGGTCCACACCTCCACTTCGAGCTGTTTCAGGACGGGACCCGTGTGAACCCCCTGAAGTTCTTGCCCTAACCAGGCCTTGTAGGCGCGACGCCTCGAAGATCGCCTCGCACTCCTTCGCCGATGTCCAGGATCTCCGCTCCCGGCCGCTGGCACCGGCCGTAGTCCTCCACAACAGAAGCCAACTCTCTCGTTCGACCGAAGCCGCTGTCATTAGGGTAGAAGACGATGGAGAAGCATTTATCATAAATAGACTCACTAAGTTGACAAGAGACGGCCAGCCCTGTACCATGCGGAAGAGCCTGGGTCCGGCTCCGCCGGGGTTTTGGACATGTCTAGCAGCGCCGCACCCTGTCCACGGGCCGGGTGAGGATTGAAACAGGGGAGGACTCGATGCAGAGGACTCGACGGCAGATCCTGGACATCCTTAAGAAGCGGGGCCGCGCCACCCTGGAGGAGTTGGCCCGAGAGGTGGCTCTCTCCCCCGTCACCGTCCGGGTGCACCTCTCCGTGCTTCAGCGCGACGACCTTGTGAACGTGGAAGAGGTGCGTGGTAGGGTGGGCAGGCCCTATTTCGTCTACTCCCTCACCGAGGAGGCCGAGGATCTATTCCCCAAGCGGTACCACGTCCTGGCCAACCGGTTGATGGTGGGGATCGACGAGGTGCTGTCGCCCGAGCTGCGAGGCTCGCTGTTGGGCCACATCGCGGAGAAGTGGGCTGCCGAGCGGAGCCCCCGACTGGCCGGGAAGGGGCTGACCGAGAAGGTGGCGGAGATCGCCCAGATCCGCACCGAGGAGGGGGCCATCGCCGATTGGGAGAAGGTGGAGGGTGGCTACCTGCTGCGGCAGTACAACTGTCCCAACCTGCTGGTGTCCCGGGCTCACTCCCAGGTGTGCGCCATCGAGGAGGACTACCTCGGTAGGTTGGTTGGTGCTCCCCTGGTTAGGCAGGGCTGCATCGGCCAGGGCGACCGGGTCTGCTCTTTCCTGATCCCCGAGGCGTGATCGGGCAGAAGGCGAACCCCTCCCGGTCGATTTGCAAGTCAGCGCTAGCTAAACTTTGCATTACGTCCGTGATTCTGCTATCATCGATGGTGGAGACGCACGACGCGCCTCCACCTGGCGCCTCCTCGATGGCCGCGCCGCCGCACCCTCTGTGGGTGGGCCGGACGGCTGGTGACAGGGGTGGTGACGACGAGGTTGGTGCTGCTATCATGAAGAAGCTTAGCAAGAGCACCCTGCGATGGTACATTGGGACCAAGAGCTTGATGCCCATCGTGGAGATCCGCCGTCGTTTTGGCATCGACGGGGACGAGGTGACCGTCCTCGAGGACGAGCGTGGCAGGCTGTACGTCGGTCTGCCCCAGCAGGCGGCGCAGGCTCTGGAGGAGCTGCGCCAGGCTGGTAAGATCGGCTACGAGGAATCGGTGGATTTCCACGCCCGCGTGTTGATCGGCGCCTACGTCATCTTGCGAAGGAAGGGCGAGGAGCCCAGGCCGGAGCAAGAGGAAGAGGAGGCCACACCGGAGCCGGAACCTCTGCACGCGGCGTAGGGTAGCTGACTGCTCTTCTCAGCCCCCGATCTGTGACAGAGCCCGCAGGTTGCAGTTGGATTGTCCCACCACCAGGTGGTGCCGCTCGGGCTTCGTCAGGATGGCCCGCTGGAACAGTCGCACGATCTCCTCTGTGGAGGCCCCGTTGCGCAGAGGGGTTCGCAGGTCGATCTCCTGGTCGGCGAAGAGGCAGAGTCGCAGCCGGCCGTCGGCCGCCAGCCTCACCCGGTTGCAGCTCTCGCAGTAGTAGTGGCTCATGGGGCTGATGACCCCCACGGTTCCCCGGGCCCCTGGGACCCGGTAGTATCGGGCGGGACCGTTGCCGTCGGGTCCCGAGCAGCCCTCCAACTCCCCCAGCTCCCCGAGCCTCTCCATGATCTCGTCGGCGGAGACGAACCCCTCCTCCTCCACGTGCAGGTTGCCGTCCAGCGGCATCGCCTCGATGTACCGGATGTGCCAGGGGCGCCCCAGTGTCAGCAGGGCCAGATCCAGCAACTCGTCGTCGTTCACGCCTCGCAGCACCACGGCGTTGATCTTTATGGGGGCCAGCCCGGCCCGCTCGGCGGCCTCGATTCCGGCCATCACCTGGCCCAGGTCGCCACCTCGAGTGATGCGGGCGAACCGCTCCGGCCGGAGGGTGTCCAGGCTGACGTTGATTCGCTGGAGGCCGGCTCGGGCCAGGGGCTCGGCAAACTGGGGCATCAGGACGGCGTTGGTGGTCATGGAGATGTCTTCGATGCCGGGGACGGCCGACAGGCGGGCGATCAGTTGGACCAAGTCGCGGCGAACGAGGGGCTCGCCACCGGTGATCCGGATCTTGCGCATCCCCACCGTCGCCGTGGCCTGGACGATCCGCTCGATCTCCTCGAAGGTGAGGACGTCCGGGTGAGGGATCCAGGGCACCCCCTCCGGGGGCATGCAGTAGACGCACCGCAGGTTGCACCGGTCGGTGACGGAGATCCGCATGTAGTTGATGGCGCGCCGGAAACCGTCCTGAAGGTGACGCTCGGGGGCCATGGACCCTACTTTCTAGCGGGCCGAGGAGGCCCAGTCCCGAAGGGCGCTGACGGTGCTCGGGAAGGCCAGCTCCTCCCAGGGGATCTCGTCGGGGCGGAAGAAGCGTCCCTCTAACGCCTCCGAGGTCGCCCTCGGCTCCCCCTCGATCAGCTTTGCCAGGTACACGATGGTGACGATGCCCACCGCGGGACGGCTGTACACCCCGAGAAGCCGGAGCCCATCGACCTCGATCTCCAGTTCCTCCCGGGCCTCCCGGCGGGCACCCTCCTCGGCGGTCTCGTACATCTCCAGGAAGCCGCCCGGGTAGCTCCACATCCCGTAGCGCGGCTCGATGCCCCGCCGCAACAGCAGCACCTTGCTGTCCACCACGGGGAGTGTGCCCACCACCACCTTGGGGTTGATGTAGGTGATCTGGCCGCAGGTGGGGCAAACCAGGCGGCTTCGGTCATCCCCCGGCGGCACCTGCTCCACCAGGGTTCCGCCGCAATCCATGCAGTAAGACACGACGTCTCCCATGAGCTATCAGTTTCCCAGGCCCAGCCACACCTCGCCGTCGGCGTAGACCTCTTTCTTCCAGACCGGAACCGTCTCCTTCAGCCGATCGATGGCGTAGTGGCAGGCCTCGAAGGCCACCCCCCGGTGGGGCGCGGCCACGGCGATCACCACGCTGGCCTCGCCGACCTCCATCCGGCCCACCCGATGGACGATGGCCACGTGGCGCAGCCCCCACCGCTGGGCGATCTCCTCGCCGATCTCCTGCATCTTGCCGGCGGCCATCTCCCGATATGCCTCGTACTCCAGGTGGAGCACGGCCTTTCCCCGGTTCTCGTTGCGGACTATTCCGACGAAGGTCACCACCGCCCCGTCCTCATCCTCCCGGACCCCTTCGACCACCCGATTCACGTCGATCGGCTGCTCGGTGACCTCGAAGGCCGAGCCCCCGCTGACGGGCGGGATGAACACCACCTCGTCCCCCTCCTTCAAGGAGGTGTTGGGATCGACGTACTGGCCGTTGATGGCAAAGCGGGTGTGGGGCAGGTTGGGCGCCAGTTGCGGGTGGCTCTCGGCGAAGGAACGCCAGACGTCCAGCGCCGTGGAGCCCGGGGGCAGATCGGCCTGGGTTTCCCGCAGGCCGACCAGCTCCCTATAGAGGGCGAAGAACTTGACCTTGACTTTCAAGGAGGCAATATCCAATCGAGGTATTACCCTTCAATCAGCGGCTTCTCGTGCTTCAGCAACTACTTCCGGTGAGCGCCGACCTGCCTGCCGAATACGCCAGGCAGGTCCATTGTACCCAGTTGGCTTCCCTTTGAAAAGGCTACACTTTGCAAAAGGGGGATTGATGCGGGGAATGGAGCGGATCTGGACAGGCTGAGCGCAAACGACGCGCCTTCCCACGAGCACAATCTACGCGGGGTAGCTGCCCTCCAGGGCGGCGTCGATGTGGGCCACCAGGGCGGGGCCGGCGTGGAGCGGCATCCCGGTCTGGCGCACCAACAGCTGCGGGATGGAATAGATCAGCTCCGACAGGGCGGCGAAGGCCAGGTCTCGTTTGCTGGCTCCGGGCTTGTGGCGGATCGCCTCGGTGACGGCCCGGTGGATGCTGTCCGCCACCCGGACGGACTCCTGCAGGAACATGGCGACCCCATTGCCGGTGCGGGTAGGGGAGTTGACCAGGGTTCCGCCGATGTAGGCGTGTCCGGCGCAGAGGGTGCGGATGTCCAGCTTGGCCAGGGCCATCAGCGACCGCCGGTAATCCCGGGCGTTGAAGTAGTAGGGATAGCTGCCTGGCCGGGCTCCCTGCCCCTGGATGGCGTCTCCGGAGATCAGCACCCCCTCGGGTTCCCAGTAATAGCATACGTGGCCGGGGCTGTGGCCGGGGCTGTGGACGACCCGCAGCTGCACTCCGGCCCCCAGATCCACTATCTCCCCATCCGTCAGCACCACGTCGGCGCCGGCCGCCGGACCCGAGTTCCTGATGACGTAGTCCGCTCGCTCCTGGATGGTCTCGGCGGGGAACTCCAGCACCCGCAGCGGGGCTATGTGGAACTCCACCTGGGTCTCGGTGGACTGGGCCATCATCAGGTCCGAGGCATGGACGTGGATGGGGGCGCCGGAGGCGCGCTTGGTCTCCAGGTTGCCGCCCGAGTGGTCCAGGTGGGCGTGGGTGTTGAGGATCAGGTCGACGTCGGAGAGGCCCATGCCGAACTCCGCCAGGGCCGGCTCGAGAACCTCGCGGGGGGAGTCGACGGCACCGGTGTCCACCAGTGCGACCCGGTCCCCCTTCACCAGATAGAGGAATACCGTTCCCGTCTTGTCGAAGGGGGTGGCGATCCTGTAGAGGGCAGAGTTGATCCGCTCGATTCTCACAGCCGTGGCCTCCGTTCCCGGTCCGTCGTCCTCGATCTCCAGCCGGAAGCAGTCTCGGAGTCCATTGTACAAAGTTGCAATCCCCCTGTGAAGGCAAAACGCCGGTTTTCGCTTCGTATTGGTCTGATATGCCCACATTTGTGCAGGTTGCCGTTATGCGGAGCCCTCCGTCGGGGATCCAGTCGCCACGGGGACGAGGGGAATCCGGACAGGACTCGGACGGAATCCGGACGGCGGTTGGGGGAGGGGGATCGGACGGCATGCGGACGGAATCCGGACACCAGGGCCGCCGCGATGGGGACAGAATCCGGACAGGATCCGGACGGAGGCGATAGAGCGGCCCGCCAGGGCTGGCAGATCCGCCCCTACTTCGGCGGCTCGAAGTCCCGCAGGATGTAGCATCGGCTCTTGGTGCTGCCCAGGCTGATCAGGTGGCCCGTCTCCACCAGCTGCGTCAGGTCGCGGCGGGCGGTGCGCACATCGATGCCGGGGTTCAGCTCCGCGTACTGCTGGGCCGTGATCTCCCCGGTCATTTTCATGTACTCCAGCGCCTTCTTCTGCCGCTCGTTGAGGCGGGTAGGCGGCTGCAGCGGGGCCTGGGGTTGGGGCGGGACACCCCGCTGCCTGGGCTGCTCGGGAGCCGCTGCCCGTCCGGAGGCGCCGTTCCGCAGGGTGACCACCACGGAGTAACCCTGCTCACGGAACTGGGGCTCTTCCAGGCCGTAGGAGGACATCTCGTCGATCATCCGGTCGACCCCCTCGCCCAACTCCCGCACGAAGCCGAACTCGGTCAGCACACGGGCGATGCGTGGGTTGCGGGAGTAGTGGGACTGGCGGAGGTTCGCCAGCCTCACCAGGCCGGGGAGCCGGCCGGGGCTCTCCACCTCCATCCGGTCGTCGAAGAGCCGCACCTCGATCTGGCTGCCGGAGATGGAGTAGGCACGATGGCAGACGGCGTTCACGATCGCCTCCTGCCAGGCGAAGGGGGGATACTCGGGCACCGTCTCGAACAGCCCCTTGGGACCGAGGCGGGTGAAGTCCCGCAGCTGCGCCGAGATGCTCCGCTGGGCCTCCACGATCAGGGTGGGCAGCGGCAGCTCCAGGATGACGTCCTTCACCAGGTTCATCCGGGGACCGGTCTCGGTGGAGGTACCCTCGTAGCGCAGGATCCGCAGGCCCGGCCTCGGGAGGAAGGTGGAGGGGTCCTCGGCGAAGAGCAGGATTCCGGCGCAGTTCACCCTGAGCTCTCCATCCTGCCGCCTCGCCAGCCCTCGAGCCAGCAGCAGCTCTGCCGGCTCCAGGCTGGTCTCCAACCGACCGGCGTACTCCCTCAGCAGACCCGGCTCCAGATCCTCCAGGGTCGCCTGCCCTACCTCCGTCAGCTCGTAGGAAGCCTCGCCCCGGTCGTAGACCAGCTGTAGCCGCTCCTCGAAGTCCAGCTTCCGGGTGCGGTCGCCCTCCCGCAGGTACACCTCGTCCTTGCTGTTGGAGTGGATCTTCTCGCCGGGCTGGATCTCCACCGCCAGGACCCTGTCCTCCAGCCCTCGGCGGTTGGTGCAGGGGAGCCAGAAGGGCTGCACCCGCACCGGCGGCCGGCAGAAGGCCAGGGCCGCGGGGAGAAGGGAATCCACCTTGCCCTCGTACTGGAGGAAGCCCTCCACTGCCCCCTCCTCCACCCCCAGCAGCAGGGTGCCCCCGTCGGCGTTGGCGAAGCCAATCAGCAGGTTGGCCAGGTCGCGAGGACTGAGACGGGCGCTCTTGCGGGCCAGCAGCTGGCCCTCTGGTAGCTTCAGCAGCTCCTGGAGATCTCTGCGCATCGTCCTTCTCGGTTGGAGGGGATGGGGGTTAGTGAGCCCGGCGCGGGTAGCCCACGGATTGTAGCACCCACCGTGCAAGTTGAGTAGGGCGGGGTCTCGTGCCGGCCCCGACCGCACAACCGCCGGCCCTATCGTAGGGACTGGCGGCGAGGTATACTAGTGCCCAGGCAGTTGAGAAGGTGATCCGGCGAGCCAGACCTCGCTCTTCGAGACATCCTTCTTTCGATCTTGCTCTCCAGCTTCTTTGAGGGCGAAGACGCCCTGGTGGGAGGTTTGCTTGTGAGAATCGGACTTCTAACCGGCGGGGGTGACGCACCCGGACTGAACGCGGCGATCCGAGCTGTGGTGAGGCGCGCCCTCAGCCTCGACTTCGACGTCCTTGGCGTCCGGAACGGGTGGGCGGGACTGCTGGGCGGCGGCAACTTTCAAAGACTGGACTGGCGGTCGGTGTCTGGCATACTGCATCAGGGTGGCACCATCCTGGGGACCTCCCGCACCAACCCGGTGAAGCGACCGGAGGAGCTGGAGCAGGTTCAGGCCAACGTGAAGGCCTTCGGCATAGACGGCCTGGTGGTGATCGGCGGGCGGGATAGCCTCTGGGTGGGTGCCGAGCTGCACGATCGGTGGGGAAAGGTCGTTGGGGTGCCCAAGACCCTGGACAACACCCTGGTGGGCACCGACCAGTGCATAGGCCACAGCTCGGCCGTCGCCCTGGTGGCGGAGGCGCTGGATCGGCTGCACACCACGGCCAGCGCCCATCACCGGGTGATGGTGGTGGAGGTTATGGGCGGCGACGCCGGTTGGGTGGCCATCGACGGCGGTCTGGCCGGGGGCGCGGATCTCATCGTGGTCCCGGAGGTCCCCACCGACCTGGAGTCCATCTGCAATCACGTCCTCGCCCGGCGCGCCCAGGGCAGGGAGTTCAGCATCATCGTGGTGGCGGAATCGGCCAGTATCAGCGATTTCTCCGACGAGGCGATCGACCTGGGCAAACCCGACCCCTTCGGCCGGTACAAGCTGGATCGCCGGAACATGGGCGAGCGGCTGGCGGCGGAGATCGAGCACCGGACCGGCCTGGAGACCCGCTTCATCGTCCTGGGCTATTTGCAGAGGGGTGGCTCGCCGACGGCGGAGGACCGGCTGCTGGCGACCCGGCTGGGGGTGGCCGCGGTAGACTACGTGGCCGAGGGCCGCTTCGGCTACGTGCCCTGCCTCAACTGTGGCTCTGTGGTGCCGGTGCCCATACGGGAGGTGGTGTCCCAGACTCGGCCCGCCGACATGGAGCTGTACGAGCTGGCGAGACTGTTCTTCTAGCGGCCCATGCCGCAGGAATCGTGGAGGGACGGGTCTAAGGACCCGTCCCCACCTGTGTCTGCCGCTCTCGTTCCGCTCAACATCTCCTGGCCACGAAGGCCTCGAGACCGCCGTCGCGGATCTCTCGGAGGTTCTCCATCCGCCGGGACCGGAAGATCGTCGCGAAGAGCCTGCTGACGAAGTTGTTCAACTTCTCGCAGGATTCCATCTCCTGGCACTCGGCGCAGGTGGTGAAGCCCCGCTCCAGGGTGCAGAGGCGCACCCGGCACCCGGCGAAGCCGCCCCCTGCCCTGCAGCCCTCGCATCTCCCCTCCCTTGAGGCCCCACAGGCAGCGCAGTAGAGTCCACAGTAGGCCACGTCCAGCGTCGGGCCGCTGCTTCCCATCGCCGTCTCCCCTCCTCCTGGCCAGGGTCAGGATCTACGTGCGGCCGGGGCACACCCGGCCGTGCCGGGACTATCCGCCACAACTCGGCGGTCGCAGCCTCGCCATTCATGAGAACCATACTGGGGAGCACGACACCAGTGTAGCGATAGTTGGGTCGCTTGCCAATCCTCGATCGGTGGCCGGAATCGAAAGGGGGCGGCTGAGGCCGTCCCCTTTCGATTGTCGTGTCTTGTGAGAGGCTACCAGCGGCCTCGGCCGCCCCCGCTGCTCGGTCGCCGGTCGTACCCGCCCCCCCTACTGGGACGCTGGGAGGAATAGCAGTCGGAGCAGTAGACAGGCTTGTCGAGGCGGGGCTGGAAGGGGACCTGGGTCTCCTTCCCGCACTGGGCGCACACCGCGGGGTACATCTCGCGATCCCGATGGCCGCCGAAGGAGCCGCCATCGCCGCGGGTGGCCTTGCGGGTCGCGCGGCACTCGGGACAGCGGCCGGGGTCGTTGGTGAAACCCTTCTGAGCGAAGAATTGCTGCTCGCTTACAGTGAAGAGGAACTCGCGGCCACAATCGCGGCAGGTGAGGGTCTTGTCTTGCATGGCGGTCACGCTGACTCCTAACACTGAATTACTTGGAACGATCCGTCAGCGCATTGACGATCAGGGGCGTGGGCCCGAATAACCCATCACCAGCCCGGCCGCTTTGACGATCTGCGGAAACGACCAGCTCTATGACTATACTCTAGTTAGCTAGAGCATGCAATAGCGAAACTGAAGTTGGTGTGGTGCTGTTCGTGGGAGACAGTCGGCGGGCTGCACGGCTCGCTACCCTCGGCCCCTCTCTCGTGCCTCATCGGTTCTGCCAGGCGGGCATCTTGGCCATGCAATCCCTGGCGGCCAACTCCGCCTGCTGCGGCGCCATCCCCTGCGTCTTCTGGAAGAAGGCGCTCATCCCAATCAGTGCCTCCTCGTAGGATCGCATCGAGCCGCCCTCGCGACTGCAGTGGACGCAGTAGTCTTTGCTGGTGTCTCCCTTCCAGAAGTCCTCAGTGCCCCTCAGGGGCATCCCACACGAGATGCAGAAACGCTCCTTCCCAGTGTCAGCCATTTTCCCATTCTCCTTCCTGTACGACTTGGTGTCAGGGTTGCCCAGTTGGACGAGCAATAGTATTAATGAAGTCAGCTCGCCAAAGAGGGCGTGGCGGCTTTCTCCTCCACGTCCCGGAACTGGCGCCGGTAGAGGTCGGCGTACAGCCCGCCCTGTTCCAGCAGCTGATCGTGGGTTCCCCGCTCCACGATGCGACCCTCGTCGATCACCAGCACCTGGTCCGCGTTCCGAATGGTGCTGAGCCGGTGGGCGATCACGAAGCTGGTCCGCCCCTGGAGCAGCTGCTCCAGCGCCTGCTGGATCAGCATCTCGGTCCGGGTATCCACGCTGCTGGTGGCCTCGTCCAGGATCAGGATCCGCGGGTTGGCCAGGATCGCCCGGGCGAAGGCGACCAACTGGCGCTGACCCTGGCTGAGGGAGTTGCCCCGCTCGCCCAGCACCGTGTCGTAGCCCTGGGGCAGCCGCAGGATGAAGTCGTGGGCGTTGGCGAGGCGCGCGGCCTGCTCCACCTCCTCGTCGGTGGCCTCCAACTGGCCGTAGCGGATGTTGTCGGCCACGGTGCCGGAGAAGAGGAAGCTGTTCTGGGGGACGATCCCCAGCTGGCTCCGCAGGGAGTCCAGGCTCGCATCCCGCACATTCATCCCGTCGATGGTCACCCGGCCCCCCGTCACGTCGTAGAAGCGGGCGATCAGGTTGGCGACGGTGGTCTTGCCGGCCCCTGTGGGGCCCACCAGAGCCACCGTCTGGCCCGGCTCGGCCGCCAGGTCGACCCGGTGCAGCACGGGGTGCAGGGGATCGTAGGCGAAGTCCACCTTCTCGAAGACCACCCTCCCCTGGATGTGGGGAATCGTCTTGGCCCCGGCGGCGTCCACCATGTCCTCCTCGGTGTCCAGCAGGTCGAAGATCCGCTCGGCGCCCGCCATGGCCGACTGGGCCTGGGTGTAGATCTGGCTGATCTGCTGGATCGGCCAGAAGAACTGCTGCACGTAGCCGAGGAAGGCCACCACCAGGCCGATGGTTACCATCCCCTCCATCGCCAGGTAGCCGCCGAAGGTCACCACGATGATGGTCGCGACGGTGCTGAGGAGGTCCATCGTGGGGGAGAAGGCCGAGGTTATCGCCGTGGCACCCACGTTGGCATCCCGGTTGGCGGCGTTGCGCTGGGCGAAGCGGGCCTGGTTCAGTCCCGTCCGGTTGAAGGCCTGGGCCACCTTGATGCCGGCGATGTCCTCCTGGAGGTCCGCCGAGACGTCTCCGATGGTCTCTCGGGTCTTTCGGAAGGCCCTGCGGGCCATCTTGGCGAAGAGGTTGGTGGTTATCAGCATCACCGGTATGACCGAGGAGGCCGCCAGGGCGAGAGGCCAGTAGAGGCCGAACATAGCCAGCAGGATGCCCGTGAGCGACAACGCCCCTGAGATGGCTTGAACCAACCCCATGCTGAGCAGGTTGTTGATGGTGTCCACGTCGTTGACCAGCCTCGACATCAGGTCGCCGGCGTCGTGCTTGTCGAAGTACTGGAGGGAGAGCCGCTGCAGCTTATGGAAGATCTTGCCCCGCAGCAGGGCCAGGGTGTTCTGGCCCACCCAGCCCATCAGGTAGCCCTGCAGCATCCGGGCGCCCAGGCCGGCCAGGTAGACGCCCAGCAACAGCAGCATATTGATCGCCAGCCCGGTCCTGTCGCCGACGGCGATGAAGCTGTCGACGGCCCTGCCCACCAGGTAGGGGCCTCCGGCCGCCGAGGCGGCACCTATCAGGGTGAGGAGCAGCACTACGACCAGCCGCAGCCGGTAGGGGGCCAGGTAGCCCAGCAGCCTCCCCACGACCGCTTTGCCGTTGGCAGCCTTCTCCTCGCGTATGCTCGCTTGATGTTGGAAGTGGCCTCCGAACATCTTCACCTCATTCTAGCTATCAGCGGTCAGCTGTCAACTGCGAAGGTTGCTGACTGCTGATGGCTATCGTCTCTCAGCTGCGACGACACGATCTCCCCATACAGGTGGTTGGTGGCCAGCAGCTCCTCGTGGGTGCCCTGGGCCACCACGTGAGCCCCGTCCAGCAGCAGGATCTTGCCGGCGTTGCGGACGGTGCTGATCCGCTGGGCCACGATGAAACTGGTGCGGCCCACCATCAGGTCGTCCATGGCCTGCTGGATCTGGTACTCGGTCTCGGCGTCCACCGAGGAGGTGCTGTCGTCCAGAATCAGCACCTTCGGGTTCAGCAGCAGCGCCCGCGCGATGGCGATCCTCTGCATCTGGCCGCCGCTCAGCCCCACGCCGCCCTCCCCAATGCGGGTGTCGTAGCCCTGGGGCTGCTCCAGGATGAACTCGTGGGCCTGGGAGATCTTCGCCACGGCCTCCACCTCCTCCTGGGTCGCCTCCGGCGCCCCGTAGGCGATGTTCTCCCGAATGGTGCCGCTGAACAGCACCGTCTCCTGGAGCACGATCCCGATCTGGGATCTCAGGCTCTCCAGTGTCACCTCCCGCACGTCGTGGCCGTCGATGGTGGCCCTTCCGCTCCGGACGTCGTAGAAGCGGGGGATGAGATTGATGATGGTGCTCTTGCCGGCCCCCGTGGTGCCCACCACGGCCACCGTCTGTCCCGGTTCCGCCGCGAAGCTGACGTGGCTCAGGGCATCGTGCTCGGCCCCGGCGTAGCGGAAGCTGACGTCCTCGAAGGCCACCCTGCCCTGGATGGCGGGCAGCGGACCGGCGTCCGGCCTATCCTGCACCTCGCTCTCGGCGTCCAGCACCTCGAAGACCCGTTGGGCGGAGGCACCGGCGCGGGTCATGGTGGCCATGATCATCCCCAGCATGAAGATGGGGAACATCAGGAAGCCCAGGTAGGCGTTGAAGGCGACCAGCTGTCCCAGGGAGAGGGAGCCGCCGATCACCTCGTTCCCGCCGTACCAGACCACCAGGAAGGTGCCCACGTTCCCAAAGAAGAAGATCACCGGGAAGGTGGTGTTCAAGGCCCTGGTGACCCGTATGTTCTCGGCCAGCAGGTCGGCGTTGGCCCGGCCGAACCTCTTCGTCTCGTGCTGCTCCCGGGCGAAGGCCTTCACCACCCGCACGCCGGCCAGGTTCTCCTGGAGGATGGTGTTCAGCGCCCCCAGCTTCTGCTGGACCTGGCGGAAGAGGGGCTGGACGTTCCGGACGAAGCGGGCGAACACCAGGAGGATCCCGGGGATGATGGTCAGCGACACCAGGGCCAACCGCCAGTTCATGACGAACAGCACCAGGGAGCTTCCCGCCAGCATCACCAGGGCGCCCATCAGCTGGAGGAAGCCCTGGCCGATGAACTGGCGCACCATCTCCACGTCGCTGGTGACCCGGGTCATGAGCTGTCCGGTCTGGGCCTGGTCGTGGTAGCTGAAGCTGAGGCCCTGCAGCTTGGCGTAGATCTCGTTCCGCAGATCGTAGGCAACCCCCTGAGAGGCCTTCTCCGATAGGTAGCCCTGGAGGAAGGTGAAGACGCCCCGAACGGCCGCCACCCCCAGCAGACCGCCAGCGGCCCACAGGATGGCACTCCACTGATGCCCGACGACACCGCCGTCGATGGCCAGCCGCAGAAACTGGGGGGAGGCCAGGTTGGTGGCCGAGACCAGCACGAGGCTGAGGAAGGCGGCGGAGGCCGTCGTCCAGTAGGGGAACAGGTACTTGAGCGCGCGGCGTAGCGATTTCATGATCGGCTATCAGTCCTCAGCTTTCAGCTTCTCGGTGCGTGACATAAAGTGCCGACGTCGACCCTCGCCGTTCCCGCCGGGCGCCCCCTCGGGCTGCGCGGCCGCATGCTGATGGCTAGCGGCTGATAGCTGATGGCCGACACCCCTCCACAGGCTGTCCAGCAGCCTCTCCAGCTGCGGCCTTTCCTCGGGATCCAGCTCCTGGGTGAGGGCGTCGGAGATCGCATGGATCTCCTCTGACAATTCCCGCGCCAGACTATGGCCGGCATCGGTCAGAAAGAACAGATGGGCGCGGCCGTCGGTGGGATGGGGCCTTCGCTCCAGCAGGCCGAGGCGCTCCAGGGACTGGAGGGTTCGCGTTACGTTGGCCGGCTCGACACCGGCAGGAACGGACAGATCCAGGGCCTGAAGCCCCGGGTGGCGGCTCAGCGCGGTCATGATGATGGTCTGGGTGCGATTCAGCCCCCGGCTGGCGAGGCGGTGCTCCAGCAGATACCCGACGTGCTTCCCCAGGAACACCAGCTTCAGGGCCAGGGGCGGCCTCTCTCCGTGCAAAGCGAAACCCCTCAGCGAGTTAGTTGCGTGCGCAAGTAAGTATATGCCGAAGGGGGGGCGGAGGGCAAGGGGAATGAGAACAGGCAGCCAGGTTGACCATCATGCTAGATGAGGCGAGAATATGTACAGGCGTCCTCCGGCCTCGGCTTGACGATGGATGACTCAACGAGGAATCAGCAGTGGCGACTACGCTTTCGCAACAGATCATAGAGACTCTTGACCAGGCGGAGCAGCTCTACAATCGCCTGGTTCTGGTGGTAGGACCTCCTGGCACCGGGAAGACGGCCGCCCTGAGGCAAGTATCCAAGAGTAAGGGGCTCCCCTTGGTGAACGTCAATCTGGAGCTGAGCCAGAGACTGCTGGAGTTGACGGAGAAGCAGCGGGCTCTGCGATGCGGACAGATCGTGCGAGAGATCGTCGACCAGGCGGGTGGTTCCGCCGTCTTGCTGGACAATCTGGAGGTGGTCTTCGATCCCGCGCTGCGGCAAGATCCTCTTCGGCTGCTCCAAGGACTCTCCCGCAATCGGACAATCGTTGCCAGCTGGAACGGACAGGTCGCGGATGGCTACCTTGTTTACGCCGAGCCCGGCCACCTTGAGTACGGGCGATATCCGATCTCGGGCCTCTTGATGGTGGCAGCGTCAACGGTCGAGTGAGGACGGGACTCTAGGCATTTGGAGGAAGGGCGCGATGAAGTACCGCGAGCTGATCCAGTTCCATCCCATCACGGCCAATATCGAGCTTCGTGACGCCGATCAGGAGGATCGCGCCCGGCAACTGGTGTCGACCTACGTCGTCTCGCAAGAGATGGCCGACCGGCTGATTCACGTTGCCTTCAACCAGCTCCAGTACGACACGCCCGCCGACAACAAGGGGCTTCTGGTGGTCGGCAACTACGGCACAGGCAAGTCTCACCTGATGTCGGTAGTCTCGGCTGTGGCCGAGCGCGCCGACCTGGCAGCCGATCTCCAGAATAAGAGAGTCGCTGACGCCGCGGCGAAGATCGCCGGGAAGTTCAAGGTGATTCGGACGGAGATCGGGGCCACCACGATGCCACTCCGCGAGATAGTGGTGGGTGAGCTGGAGGATCGGCTGGCGGACATGGGAGTCCACTACAGCTTTCCTGCCATCGATCAGGTCCACACAAACAAGCCTGCCTTCGAGGCCATGATGGCCGCCTTCCACCAGGTGTATCCGGACCATGGTCTTCTGATGGTGGTGGATGAGCTGCTGGACTACCTGCGCGAGCGGAAGGACCAGGAGTTGATCCTCGATCTGACTCTACTGCGAGAGATCGGAGAGGTGTGCGGGGACATCCGGTTCCGCTTCGTGGCCGGCGTGCAGGAGGCGATCTTCGACAGCCCGCAGTTTGCCTTCGCCGCCGACACCCTGAGAAGGGTGAGAGACCGGTTCGAGCAGATCCACATCGCCCGGCGGGACGTGAAGTACGTGGTGGCGGAGAGGCTGCTGAAGAAGACGACGGATCAGCAGGTGAAGATCCGCGAGCACCTCGCACCCTTCGCCCGCTTCTACGGCGACATGAACGCCAAGATGGACGAGTTCGTTCGTCTCTTCCCGGTGCATCCCGACTACATAGACGTGTTCGAGCGCATCACCCTGGCCGAGAAGCGGGAGGTGCTTCGCACCATCTCTCGATCGATGGACCGGCTGCTGGACGAGGATGTTCCCCAGGATAGCTCCGGTCTCGTCGGCTTCGATAGCTACTGGGAAGTGATCAAGGACAACCCTGTGGTGCGGGCGATACCGGACGTACGGCTCGTGACGGACTGCAGCGCCAAGCTGGAGGACCTGGTGAACGTCGGCTATCCGAAGGGCAAGAGCAAAGAGATGGCCCGAAGGATCATTCGTGGTCTGAGCGTCTACCGGCTGGCGGTAGGGAGCGTCGATTCGCCGGTTGGGCTGAGCGCCGAGCAACTCCGAGACGTGTTGTGCCTGTACGATCCTCTCGTCGGAGAGCTGGGGGGCGATGCCGCCGAGGACCTGCGCGGAGAGATCGAGACAGCTCTACGGCTGATCAGCACCACGGTGAGCGGCCAGTTCATTTCCGCGACGGAGCGGGATGAGAAGGGACGGCTGGGCGGCCAGTTCTACCTGGACGTCTACAAGACCCAGGACTACGATGCGGACATAGACAAAGAAGCAGAGGTTCTCGGGAAGAACACCCTGGACAGGTACTACTACCAGGCTCTTCGTCGCGCCATGGAGTGTTCCGATCAGACCTACGTGTCTGGCTTCAACATATGGGAGCACGAGTTGGAGTGGCGCGAGAAGAAGGCGATGAGGCAGGGGTACCTGTTCTTCGGAGCGCCCAACGAGAGGTCGACGGTTGCACCGCCCAGGGACTTCTACGTGTACTTCCTCCAGCCCCACGATCCGCCGGTGTACAGGGACGAGAAGAAGGCAGACGAGCTGTTCTTCAGACTGGCCGGCGCCGACGATCTGTTCAGAGCGACGCTGAAGAGGTACGGAGCGGCGCTGGAGTTGGCGAACAGGGAGTCCGCGGGCCTGGCGAAGTCCGCGTACACGTCGAAGGCCGACGCCCACCTGCAGTCGCTGGTCAAGTGGCTCCAGAAGCAGATGGCCACTGCTTACCAGGCAACCCACCAGGGGCGGGTCCGCCCTCTGATGGAGTGGCTGAAGGACGCGGCGGTGTCCGGGCAGGCGCACTCCCAGGCAGCCGGCGGCAACGTGCGAGACACGGTGAACGCGGTTGCGTCCGAGTGCCTGGCCCCGCACTTCCAGGAGCAGGCGTCGGAGTATCCCACCTTCTCGATCCTGGTCACCGTGAAGAGTCGGGGACAGGCGGCACAGGATGCTCTGCGCTACGTGGCGGGGGGAGCACGGACCAAGACGGCCGCGGCTGTGTTGGACGCTTTGGAGCTGCTGGACGGAGAGAGAGTAACTGCCAACGCTTCCAGGTATGCCGGTTACGTTCGGGGGCTGCTTCAGAAGAAGGGGCAGGGGCAGGTGCTGAACCGGGGAGAGCTGATCCAGAACGTCTCCGGCGTAGAGTTCATGGCGCCGGAGAGCTACAGGCTCGAGCCCGAGTGGGTGGTAGTGGTGCTGGCAACACTGGTGCATGCCGGAGAGCTGGTGCTGGCGATACCCGGGAAGAAGTTCGAGGCCGGCGATCTGGGGATGCTGGCGGCGACGCCGCTCCAGGATCTCGTCGGTTTCAAGCACGTCGAGGCGCCGAAGGAGCCGAACCTCCCCGCGCTGAAGGCACTGTTCGAGCTGCTGGGGCTCGGCCCGGGCAGGGCAATCCAGGTGACCCAAGGGGACGAGAATGCGGTTCAAGATCTTCGACAACAGGCGGCAGAGAGAGTAGGAAGGCTGGTTATGGCTCGCCAGCATCTCCAGGGTGGGCTGCCGTTCTGGGGAAGGACGCTGCTAAGCGAGCAGGAGCAGGCAGACTATGGGAGCCGTCTGGAGGGGACAAAGGCGTTTCTGGAGTCGCTCCAGGCTTACTCGACGCCCGGGAAGCTGAAGAACTTCAACCAGACAGTCGAGCAGGTGAACAGCCACAAGGCCGGGCTGCAAACGTTGCGGGAGGTGGAGGAACTGCACGGGCTGGTAAACGACCTGGCGTCCGCGGCCTCCTATCTGTCTTCCGCCGAGCTGACGCTGCCCACCGAGCACTCATGGGTTGCGAAGGTCAGGCCGGCCAGGGAAGAGGTTGTGGCCCGCGTTTTGGACCCCGGCAAGAGGGCTGCGGATGGATTCCGGCAGGCAGTGCTCCTGGACCTCGCCGGCCTGAAGAAGGAGTACGTGGACATCTACATGCCGGCGCACTCCAGGGCGCGGCTGGGAGCGAAGGAAGACCAGAAGAGGGCGGCCCTGCTCCATGACGACCGTCTGGAGCAGCTGAGGAAGCTGGCGACGATAGACCTGATGCCGGTGCAGCATCTGACCGACTACCAGAACCGGCTGGCAGAATTGCCGTCCTGCTTCGCGCTGACACCGAGAGAACTCGAAAGCTCTCCTGTATGCCACTGCGGGTTCAAGCCGAATCTGGAGCCGGCAGCCGCGTCGGCAGCTGCTCAGCTGGCTGCCCTGGACGGCGAGTTGGACACGCTCCATGCGAACTGGACGCAGACCCTGGTGGCGAACCTGGAAGACCCGACGGTGCAGGGGAATCTAGCGCTGCTGAAGCCGGACCAGAAGAAGCTGATAGATGCGTTTCTGGCCAGTCGCAAGCTGCCGGACGCATTGGATCAGCAGTTCCTACAGGCGGTTCGCGAGGCGCTGTCGGGGCTGGTCAAGGTGGCGGTAAAGGTGGAGACGCTTAGGGATGCGTTGATCGCGGGCGGATCGCCAGCGACGCTGGCGGAGATGAGGCAGCGATACGAGGGGTTCCTGGCAGAACTGGTCAAGGGAAAGGACACAGCCAAGGTCCGGCTGGTAGTGGAGTAACGGTGCCCGGCTGGCTCGGGAGCTGCAATAGCTTTCAGTTATGAGCTATAATCTGAAAGGCAACTCCCGGGAGATGTCCCGGCTATCGGGGAGAGGACGACAATGAAGGCGGGCGTGAGTGCTTCCCTCTTGGACGAACTGGAGGAGCTGAAGCGCGAGATGGAGTCCCAGGGCCGCGCGTCAAAGGCCAGAGCCCTCCGGGAGGCTCTCGTGGCGCTGGCCAGGCCTGCTCGGGGCTGGATCACCACCGGGCAGGCAGCAGAGCAGCTCGGCATAACGATACCAACCGTCAAGGCCTGGATCCTTCGCGGTGCTCTGGTCGGCCGGCAGGTAGGGGATCGCTGGTGGGTGTCGCGGGAGAGCGTGGACGAGGTGCTGAGCTTCGGCAGCGGCGTCGTCCAGTTGGAGCAGGAGGGCTCTTCGACCGAGGAAGAGGCCAGCGAGATGACCAGGGAGGCCCGCCGCCAGATGGGGGCGGAGAAGAGGGCAGCCGGTGGGCGCCAGCGGTAGCGAGAAAGGGAACATTCTACCTGCTTCATTGCTGTCCCTGATGGTCCTGGACCGGGTGACGTTGGACACCGGCATTCTGGTGGGCCCCAGGAGTCCGGAGTTCGCCATTGCCGCCCGCCTCGGGTACTATCGGGGGCATTGGAGCAACTGGATCGTAGCGGAGTTCAGCCGGGTCAGGACCGAGATGATCCTTCGGCGAGCCAGGCGGGAGCTGGGAATCACGCGGGAGAACGAGGAGGATGGGGCGATCCAGGAGGAGCTGGAGCAACGGCTGCTCAGGTCCAGGGCCAGGGTGAACGCCGCCATCGACGACTTCAGCAGGGTGCTGGTCAGCGTGGATTACCAGGAGGCGGAAGAGGCCGACCTCGCCTGGCTGAAGGACGAGGACGACCACCCGATCATGCAAACGGCGATAGCCGCCGGGGTACCCGGCGTCCTGGTGACGGACAACTGGCGGGACTTCCCAATAGGCGAGGCTCGCAACGGGATCCTGATCGTGTCGGGCAGGATGTTCCTGGACTACCTGTATCAGACCTATCCCGAAGCCGAGGCGGTGATCACGAGGTACGCCGAGCGCCGCCGCCAGGCCATCAGCGAGGGAAAGTAGCCAAGACACGGGTGCTGAGTATCCTCGCACATCTCCGGATGGCAGCGCGAACGGAAATGCGGGGTCGCATAGCTGTGCTCTATTGCCCCCGCTCGATGCTCGTTTCAATGCCTATCGTAGATCCAGCCGTGCGAGGGGGAGACATGGCCAAGAGACGTGAGTCGCAACAGGTGGGCCCGAGGCTGTTCCGCACGAGCGATCAGTTGAATTTCGCGGACGAGCCTTCGCTAGAAGAGCAGGTCGGGGAAGATGCCGGTGGAAACGATGGCTCGGGGCAAGGGGCGCCACGCAGGGTGCGATCCGTCGAGTGCCTCGGGATGACCTTCGAGAGCGAGGAGGCAAGGCGAGACTACTTCACCGAGAGGCTGCGGGAGAAGCTGAAGGATCCCGAGTTTCGGAAGATTGAGGGCTTCCCCGTCAGTTCGGACGATGACATCCTGGCCCTGTCCGATCCACCCTACTACACTGCGTGCCCCAACCCATTCATCGCGGATTTCCTATGCCACTACGGCAAACCCTACGAGCCGAGCGAATCGTACAACCGGGAACCGTTTGCGGCGGATGTCAGTGAAGGAAAGCAGGACCCGATATGCATGGCCCATACTTACCACACGAAGGTGCCATACCGTGCTATCATGCGGTATATCCTTCACTACACTAGCCCCGGTGATGTGGTCCTCGACTCATTCGCTGGCACAGGCATGACAGGATTGGCGGCACAGCTCTGCGCCAACCCCCAGCCGGATTTCCGAGATGCAGTCGAGGCCGAATGGACCAGCGCGGGTCAAACGCTGCCGAAATGGGGGCGGCGCGTTGCAGTCTTGTATGACCTGTCCCCATTCGCCACCTTTCTCGCTCGCAACTTCAACTCTGACTTAGACGCCAACACATTCGCCAAAGAAGCGACAGCTCTACTAGGTGATTCAGAGCGTGCACTTGGCTGGATGTACGAGACTGATCTACATGGATCGAAGACGAAGGGGCAGCTGCAGTATGTCATTTGGACGGAGTCGCTCTACTGCGAATGCGGTCATGAACTGCTGTTCTGGCATCCCAAGGACCCGAGTGGCCAGCTACCCGAGCCTGAGCACTCATTCCGGTGCCCCAATTGTGACGCGGAAGTTAGCAAACGCAGTGCTAGCCGAGCCACCTCGACTGTAGCCGACTCTCTTCTCGGAACCACGATTCGACAGAACAGGCGTCTGCCTGTTCTTGTCGAGGCCAAGTTCGGCGACGCGCTTGTGAAGAAGTCACCAACGCGATTCGACCTCGAACTTATGCAGAGAATTGAACAGCAGGGACACACCCATTACGTCCCAACGCAACCCATGATGTTCGACGGGACGGCGTGGGGAGATATGTTCCGAGCAGGCTATCACTTCGGGATCACTCACGTTCACCACTTCTGGACGAAGCGAAACCTTCTCGTCCTTTCGGATCTCATGGAGCGAGCAAGGAAGTCCAGCGTACCACTTGAAATGCTCTTTCTCTGCACCTCGTTCGCAGTTAAGACAGGCAGCCGGATGCACAACGTCGGTTTCAGTAGTGGGAAGCTGAACCTAGCCGGCCAAATCTACAACACCCTCCAGTTGACCAGCATCAGCGCTGAGCGCAACCTGTATGTGCTTGGGAGGGGCAAAGTCGAGGACATCAGGAGCGTCTTCGACGTAAGAAAACTTCGAGGCTCGACGGCAATCTCGACCAGCTCGGCAACACAGCTCGCAGGCGTCCCAGACAACATGGTTGACTATGTATTCGTTGATCCGCCCTTCGGTGACAACATCATGTACTCCGAACTTAGTTTCCTCTACGAGGCTTGGTTGCGGGTATTCACGAACCAGAGAACCGAAGCAATCATGTCGGCCACACAGGAAAAGTCCCTGCATGAGTATCAGATTCTCATGCTTCGAGCCTTCAGGGAACTCAATCGCGTCCTAAAGCCGGGTCGTTGGATTACGGTCGCTTTCCACAACAGCAAGAATGCCGTTTGGAATGCGATACAAGAGGCTTTGTGGCATGCAGGCTTCGTGGTCGCTGACGTTCGCACACTTGACAAGGGGCAAGGGACGTACAAGCAGATGACCACGGCTGGGGCCGTCAAGCAAGACTTAGTCATTTCCGCCTACAAACCCAGTGGCGGCCTTGAGGGGCGCTTCAGGCTCACGGCCGGTACCGAAGAAGGCGTGTGGGACTTCGTCCGCAATCACCTGGGGCAACTTCCGGTCTTCGTTCCCGTCGACGGCCATGCCGAGGTGGTGGCGGAGAGAGCCGGCTACCTGCTGTTCGACCGGATGGTCGCGTTCCACGTCCAAAGAGGTGTGCTGGTGCCGATGTCGGCCGCGGAGTTCTACGCCGGGCTGAAGGAGAGGTTTCCCGCGCGGGACGGCATGTACTTCCTGCCCGATCAGGTGGTCGAATACGACCGGAAGCGGCAGGGTGTCAAGGAAGTCTTTCAGCTGCAACTCGTCCCCACCGACGAGGCGACGGCTATCCAGTGGCTCCGCCAGCAGCTGGAGAGGAAGCCCCAGACGTTCCAGGAGATACATCCAGAGTTCATCCGAGCCATTGCCGGCTGGGAGCGGCACGAGCAGCCGTTGGAGCTGCGCGAGATGCTGGCCCACAACTTCCTCCGCTACGAAGGCTCCGGTGCGATCCCCGAGCCGATTTGGGCATGGATGCAGAAGAGCGCGACCTTGCGCGAGCTGATGAAGGGACAGGACAGGGAGAGCCCGAGCGCTGCTTTGAGGGAAGAGGCGAAGGACAGGTGGTACATGCCCGATCCGAGCAGGGCACAGGACCTGGAGAGGCTGAGGGAGAAGGCTCTTCTGAAGGAGTTCGAGGAGTACAGGGCCTTCAAGGGCAGGCAGATGAAGGTGCTCAGGCTGGAGGCGGTGCGAACCGGCTTCAAGAAGGCGTGGCAGGAGAGGGACTACCAGACGATCATCGACGTGGCCGGCAAAATACCCGAAGAGGTGTTGCAGGAGGACCCTAAGCTCCTGATGTGGTACGACCAGGCACTGACCAGGAGCGGCGCGTAGGGGTAGGGGAGTGACCGAGTCCGTGCATCAAGATATGAACCATGTGTTCACCATCGGACACTCGAACCACCCCCTCGATACGTTCATTGGCCTTCTGAAGCAGCACGGCATCGAAGTGTTGGTCGACGTGAGATCCCAGCCGCACTCGCGGTATAGCCCGCAGTTTGATGCGCCGGAGCTGAAGATCTCGCTGCCTGAAGCCGGGATCAGCTACCTGTTCCTGGGCCGGGAGCTGGGTGGAAGGCCCGAGGGCGAGCAGTTCTACGACGATGATGGCTACGTGCTGTACTCTCGCATTGCCGAGACGCCACTGTTCCACGAGGGGATCGCGCGGCTCGAGCGAGGCGTGGAGCAGTACCGGGTGGCGGTCATGTGCAGCGAGGAGAACCCGACAGGGTGCCACCGGCGGCTGCTCATCGGCCGTGTACTTGGCGGGAAGAGCGTGGAAGTCATCCACATTCGTGGCGACGGGAGGCTACAGCCCGAAGATGAGCTGAAAGCGGAGGAGCGAGCGAGCTCGGCGGAGGCAACCCAGCTTCGACTATTTGGCTCTGCGCCGTCGGAGGAGAAGCCATGGAGATCTACACGATCGGTTTCACCCAGAGAACCGCAGCGTCCTTCTTCGGAGCCCTAAGGGCGAAGGGGATTCAACGGCTGATCGACGTGCGGCTGAACAACTCGTCGCAGTTGGCAGGGTTCACGAAACGAGAGGACCTGCGGTACTTCCTCAAGGAGCTGTGCGGCGCCGATTACCTACACGAGCCGCTGCTGGCTCCGACGCAGGAGATCCTGGACAGCTACAAGAAGAACGGGGCCAAGTGGAGCGAGTACGAGCGGCGTTTCCTGGTATTGATGAACGAGCGTCATCCGGAGATGAAGGTCGACCGGAAGTTGTTTAGCGTGCCGACCGTACTTCTGTGTAGCGAGGCCAAGCCCGAGCACTGCCACAGGCGTCTTGTAGCCGAGTACCTTCAGAGCAAATGGGGTGACGTCGACATCGTCCATCTGTAGGAGGCTCGTTATGCCCTACGTGGAGATGCTCTGCATGGCGAACTCCAGGAAGCACGGTGGTAGGTGTGTCGCCGGATTGAAGACCGACGGGTCCGGATGGGTACGTCCGGTTGCCGACAGCGAGGACGGTACGCTGTTTCCGTTTCACTATGGGCTTGAGGGCGGCGGAGAGCTCGAGCCGCTGGACATCATCCAGGTTCCGCTGAAGGCGCCACGTCCTGAGAAGCATCAGCCTGAGAATTGGATCATCGATGACGGCAGCTGGAGGTATGTGGACCAAGCTGGCCCCGCCATTGTGCCTTTCCTGAAGAGGCAGCTGTACGGAAAGGCGTTTCTGTTTGGGGATTCCTCCGACCGTGTTCCCTTCTCCCGCTTCGCGACTCGCCAGGCAGAAGAGTCGCTTGCGCTGATTGTCCCCCAAGACCTGAGTTGGCAGGTGGTCAGCAGCTTCCGCGGCAACCGGCAGACGCGGGCCGCATTTCGGTACAGGGACACCAACTACGATCTCGGTGTCACTGACCTCGCCTGGCAGAAGCACTTGAGGGATAAAGGATATGGGGTGGGGGCCGATATACCTTCAACTACGGCACAGGATGGCCGGCTACTTCTGACGGTCAGTCTCAGCGAGCCCGCTGAATGGGACGACTGCTGCTACAAGCTGGTTGCTGGCGTCATCGTAGGCCGGAAGGATTGGGGTGCGACGTTTGAACCCAGGTGATTGGGCGTGGTCTGACGGCCACGGGCAGATGTGTCGGATCCTCGAATGCGAGTCCATCTGGGGTGAAGACTGTGTCCAGGTATGGGTGCCGACCCTGGGCAAGGTCGACCGGGTTAGCACCTCAACCCTCCGCCCCGTTGCGAGCAGCAAGCCGACGACCTTCGCGACCGTGACCTACGTTGCGGCCGCATCTCGTGTGGCCGACACGTTGAACCAGGATCTCCTGCTGGCCCCGCTGAGGGCCTCGGTGATTCCTCTCCCGCATCAGCTTCGCGCCCTTTCGAAGGCCCTTTCCGCCGACCGAGTCCGGTATATGCTCGCGGATGAGGTCGGCCTCGGCAAGACCATCGAGGCAGGGCTTATTCTGCGGGAGTTGAAGCTCCGCGGGAAGGTGAGGCGCTGTCTCATCGTCGTCCCCAAGGGGCTGGCTACGCAGTGGGTGGTCGAGATGAGAACTCACTTCGGGGAGGAGTTTCGCCTGCTCGTCCCCTCTGATTTCGCGGCGTACAAGCGTCTCATGGGGGATCGAAACGTCTGGCAGCAGTTCGATCAGGTGGTCTGCCCGATGGACTCGGTCAAGCCGGTGGAGAGGCGTCGGGGCTGGTCGAACGAGCAAGTAGCCGAGTACAACCGCGAACGGTTCGAGGATCTGATCTCGGCGGGATGGGACCTGGTCATCGTGGACGAGGCGCACCGGCTGGGGGGAAGCACGGAGCAGGTGGCTCGGTACAGACTGGGAGAGGGACTGTCCGACGCGGCACCCTGCATGCTGCTGCTCTCGGCCACACCGCATCAAGGAAAGAGCGATGGATTCTTCCGTCTGGTCTCGCTTCTGGATGATCGAGCCTTCACTGAGATGGCCGATGTGACTCGAGAGCGGATCCAGCCCTACGTGATCCGGACCGAGAAGCGAGCAGCGGTCGATCCCCAAGGGAGACCTCTGTTCAAGCCGCGGTATACCAGGCCCCTCCCGGTCGAGTGGAAGCAGCACCACCGAGGCCAGAAGGCGCTCTACGAGTCGGTAACGAGCTACGTTAGAGAGGGCTACAACCAGGCTCTGAAAGAGAAGAAGAGCTACGTAGGCTTCTTGATGCTCCTAATGCAACGGCTGGTCAGCTCCTCCACGCGGGCGATTCGGGCCACGCTGGAGCGTCGTCTGGAGGCGCTGCGAGCGCCGGAAGAACAGCTGACCTTGTTCCCTGTGCTCTCGGAAGAGGAGTGGACGGAGCTGGATGGGCAGGAGCAGTTGGACGCGCTGCTGAGCGCTCGCGTCAACGCATTGCGGAACGAGCGTGCGGAGGTAGAGCTGCTGCTGGAGGCCGCCAGGCACACCGAGGCAGCGGGAGCCGACGCCAAGGCGGAGGCGCTGCTGGAGTTGATCTACCGACTGCAACAGGAGGAGGGGGATCCAACTCTCAAGGTGCTGATCTTCACGGAGTTCGTTCCCACTCAGGAAATGCTGCGGGAGTTCCTGGAGAGAAGAGGCTTCGCTGTAGCGTGTCTGAACGGCTCGATGGATCTGCAGGAGCGCCAGAGATCGCAGGAAGCCTTTGCCGGGGGTGCCCAGATCCTGGTTTCGACCGATGCGGGTGGGGAGGGTTTGAACCTCCAGTTCTGTCACGTGGTCGTCAATTACGACATACCGTGGAATCCGATGAGACTGGAGCAACGGATAGGACGCGTAGACCGCATTGGCCAGCAGCATCTGGTCAGGGCCATCAACTTTCTCTTGCGGGACAGCGTGGAGTATCGGGTTCGAGAGGTGCTGGAGGAGAAGCTGGCGGTGATCCTGAGGGAGTTCGGCGTGGACAAGGTGGGCGACGTCCTGGACTCCGCCGAGTCTGGGCAGCTGTTCGAGCAGCTCCAGGTCGACGCGTTGTTGCACCCGGACGATCTGGACGGAAGCGTCGACTGCGTTGCGTCGCGTCTGCAGGAGCATGCCAGGGCGATCAGGGAGACCGCATCGATCTTCAGCACCGAGGCGGATCTGGACCCGGACGAGGCCCGAAGGCTGATGGATCACCCTGTCTCCTACTGGATAGAGAGAATGGTGGTGAGCTACCTGGAGGCCAACGGCGGGAAGGCCGAGCGGGTGGGGAAGGCCTGGCGGCTCGTCTGGCCGGGGGGAGACGAGGTCAGGCAAGCGGTCTTTGCGCCCGGCGATCTAGAAGCGGTGCCAACGGCCAGGCAGCTAACCCTCGACGATGCCCGCGTGCGACGGCTCGTTGACGAGGTGCCAGGGTTCGTGAAGGGACAACCAATTCCACGAATCACCTTTCCCGAGATAGCTCCCGGGGTGTGTGGATATTGGTCCCTGTGGCGAATAGAGATCGTTGGTGCAGATACGGATGGGGGACAAGCGACAGGACGGGAGATTCCAGTTGCTCGACAGTTCATGCCACTCTTCCTGCACGACGATGGCCGGGTCTTGGTGCCCACGGCTCGGTACATGTGGGACCAGTTGATCGCAGGAGTGGGCGAGGTTTCGGGCGAGATAGCCGGCGACCAGGCCGCGGAACTGTTCCGGACGGTACGTGGGTGTGCCGAGGCCCAGGGGAAGCCCCTGTACGATGGATTGCTGAAGGGCTATCAGGAACGGCTGACCCAGGATCGAGAGAAGGGGGAATACGCCTTTGCCGCTCGTCGGAGGGCGGTCGGGCGTATTGGGCTTGTAGCAGTGCGTAGCCACCGCCTAGCCCAGATCGATCGTGAAGAACAGGGGTGGAGGCGGGGGCTAGCCAAGCAGGCAGAGGTAATACCTGGGCTGGTTCCACTTCTGATAGTACGGGTCGGAGAAGTCTAACGTGGACAGGTGGCGCGACCTGATCCTGAATGAGTTCACTCCCGACGTTGCCCGGTTGACGCTGGTAGCCGATCCCGACGGGCTGCTGGCGGAGGAAGGGGTGCTGCAGGGAATCCGTGAGAGGGGCTTTGATCTAGTCCCTTTCGATGATCCTGTGGCCTTCCGATTCGCGTATGAATCCAAGTATCGAGCCGTCTGGGATCGTGGTGATCCGACCGACCTGGTGGTAGTCCTGCGGGCGCCGAGGCAGGAGCTTGATGGTCTGCCCTACGACTTGCTGCAGGCCGGGCGGAAGCTCTCCTTCAATCTTGGCCAGCTTTTTCCTAACCTCAGCTATCCGGTCTTGGATGCGTTGAATAGGAGCGATCTGGACGCGGTGTACGAGGCCCAACTGAAGTACGGCCCCGGCAAGCTCGGCGACAACGGGACCAAGGACTTCATCCTGCGGCACGTTTTCCAGGTGGCGCCCGAGCTGATCAAGCGGCCTTCGGACCTGCTTCAGCTGTTGCTCAAGCGCCACTACCGCGCCCGGCAGATGCCGTCCCTGTTGGAGGAGCGGTTGGTGCAGCTCCTCAAGGCTGATGGGCAGTTCGACGATTGGCCTCTGGAACAGCTCATCTCGGACTCGAAGGCGCTGGTGCAGTTTCTCCAAGAACGGTGGCCGGTGTTCATCGACCGAATGATGGCCGGAGGGGGAGCAATCCACGAGCATGGGGACGGGTACGATCTAACCTACCCAGGCCCTGTGGACATTCCTTTCGGCCACGAAGACGTTCGGGTCTACGTGGACAGTCTGTTTCTGGACGGGACGCTGCGACCTGTGGCCCACGAGGATGCCGACAAGCTGGCCGGCCAGTGGGTCCAGGTGGGACTACGGATTGACCCGGAAGAGGATCGTTTGCGGCGTATGAACGGGTTGCTCAAGTTGCTCGAAGGTGGGGTGCCGGCCGCAACCGCTCGGCATCAGGATTGGACGGCGTTTGCCCTCCGGTGGTCTGAGATGCTCGCCGTGTGGCGGGGCTTCAACGAGTCCTCACAGCCAGATCTACTGGAACGGGTTCAGGTAGCCCAGAATGCAGTCGATAGCGCGTTCCTCGCCTGGCTGCAGGCGAAGTACGGCAGTCTCCACAACTTGCCGGCTGACCCGCCGGTGATGGTGCACCACATTCCCCGATTCCTCGCCCAAAGGGCTTTGAATCAGACCGGCGTCGATGGGACCACGTCGAGTTCCAAGGTGGCGCTGGTCGTGGTGGACGGGCTTGCCCCGGACCAATGGGTCGTGCTTCGGGGGATGTTGAGCGAGCAGCATCGCGACTGGGACTTCCACGAGAGCGGTGTGTTCGCCTGGGTTCCCACGCTCACGTCGGTATCGCGCCAGGCGATCTTCGCCGGTAGAGCGCCGATGTTCTTTCCGGCGAGCATTCAGACTACCGACAGAGAACCCGCGGAGTGGAGCCAATACTGGGCGGATCAAGGGGTGCCCCAGGGTGAGATTGGCTATAGGAAGTCGCTTGGCGACCAGAAGGCTGAAGACCTTGAGGAGTTCTTGTCTGAATCGCCTGTCCGCGTGCTTGGTTTGGTGGTCGACAAGGTCGACAAGATCATGCACGGCATGAAGCTAGGAGCAGCGGGGATGCACAACCAGGTCCGGCAGTGGGCAGAGCAGGGATGGTTGGCGACTCTCGTGGAGATGCTGCTCGACCATGGTTTCGGAGTGTACATTACCTCGGACCATGGGAATGTTGAGGCGTTAGGATGGGGGACTGTGTCCGAGGGAGCGATAGCCGACCAGCGTGGGGAGCGCGTGCGAGTGTACCCGACCGATCTCCTGAGGAAGCAGGTGAAGGATAAGTTTCCCGAGGCGATGGAATGGCCGGCTATTGGTTTGCCGGGCGACTATCTGGCGCTACTGGCTCCCGATCGTCTGGCTTTTGTGAAGAAGGGCGAGAAGGTCGTGGCGCACGGTGGAATCGCTCTGGAGGAAGTAATAGTGCCCTTCGTTCGGGTTGAGCGGAACACGAGATGAACGGGACAATGGAGATTGGGTTTAGCCAGCGTGTTGGGTTGGAGTGGCTTGAGCACACAGCGGAGCTGGTGCTGGCAGGCAAGCAGCGAGGCGAAATCAAGGGCTGTCTCTCGGAGATGCTACGGGACCAGCTATCGGTGGGATCCAATCCGGAGCGTGGAAATCGCGACAAGGCGGTGACGATCCTTCTGCGCACCTGGGTGTCGGTGCCGAAATCGTTGGAGCCGCTGAGGAACGACGGCTTGGTTCTGCTCCAGCGTTTGCCATACGAGGAGCGATTGGCCGTTCACTGGGGCATGGCGATGGCTGCCTACCCTTTCTTTGGAGCAGTAGCAGGGACAGCGGGACGTCTTCTTCGGCTTCAGGGTTCTGTTGCTGCACCTCAGGTTCAGAGGCGAATCCGCGAGCAGCTCGGCGAGCGTGAGACAGTTGCGCGTGCCGCCAGACGAATCCTAAGGAGCTTCGTGGACTGGGGGGTGCTGTGCGATACCGAAGTGAAGGGTCGGTACGAGGGTGCGCCTGCTCGACCAGTGCGAGACAGAATGCTGGCGGCGTGGCTCGTAGAGGCTGCGCTGGTGGCGGGTGGTGCGGGGACCGGCCTGCTGGCTGGGCTGGTCGGCTCCCCCGCCCTCTTCCCGTTCGATCTGCGGGTGCACACCGCGATGGAGCTGAGTGGGAGTCCGCGGCTGGAGTTCCTCCGACAGGGACTGGACCAGGAGATGGTGATACTGCGATGAGGAATCAATGGCGCTCCAGTTCCCGAGTTGGGGCTTCCGTGGCTGACGATTCCGTCAGTCGTGGCTGGCGGCTTCCCGGAAACTTGGGTCGCACCTCGTAGAAATGGGGCTGTTGGCATCGATCCTGCCGATCTGGCATCATTAGACGCGGTAAGGGGAGTAGCCCATCGGTCCCTGGAGGCCGATCGCGCTGGCCGTCAATACGGGGAAACCCCGGCCAGCAGCGGAGAATCCCGATTGCATCCGGGCGAGACCTTCCACGACGAGAGGGCGTGGGGGTCTCGCCCTCTTTGTTGTCTGCGACCCCGATACCCACCAAGCAAGGGGGAGTGATGCTGGAAAACCTGCTGGCCTACCTGACGAGCGTCCTGGGCATCGTGGTGATCGATCTGGTGCTCAGCGGGGATAACGCCCTGGTCATCGGCATGGCCGCCCGGCGGCTCCCGTACCACCGGCGGCGCCTGGCCATACTTCTCGGCGGTGCGGGCGCCATCGTCTTGAGGGTGCTCTTCGCGGCCATCGCTGCCCTGCTCCTCGCCATCCCGCTGCTCCAGGCGGCCGGGGGTCTCCTGCTGCTGTGGATCGCCAGGAAGCTGCTGCGGGAGCGCGAGAGCTCCCACCAGGTGGCCGAGAGCGTGTCGGTGCTGGGGGCTCTGCGGACCATCGTCCTGGCCGACGTGGTGATGAGTCTGGACAACATCCTGGGCGTCGCCGGGGCCTCCCACGGCAGCCTGGGGCTGCTGATCTTCGGGCTGCTGCTCAGCATGCCGCTGATCCTGTCCGGCAGCGGCCTGGTTGCCCGCCTCATGAACCGATTGCCCTGGCTGGAGCTGGTGGGGGCCGGCGTCCTGGCCTGGACGGCGGGCACCATGATCGCCGAGGACCCGATCGTCGGTGGGCTATTGCCGCTGGAGGGAGCCCTCCTCCTGCTCCTCCCGGCCCTGCTCACCGTGGGCCTTCTCGCCCCCTCCTTGGGCAGGTTGCTGACCGGTGAGCAGGGGAGAGCACGACTGGCAATGCAGCTGGCTCCGGTGGTGGCCGTCCTGAGGAGGAGGGGCGGGCAAGGCTCCCCGGAGTAGGCGGGTCGGAAGGGCTGGCGGCACCTCGAGCGTCAGGCAGAGGCCGGGGATGGTTGCAGGCGAAGCGGCTATCCCTTAGCATGTCGGCGCGGGCTACACCGCCCGCGCCATCTTGTTGTCGAGGTGCCTCTCGTGGCTTCTCCAGCGGAAATCGCCGGCTCAGCTTCAGGACCCCGCGTTTGGCACGCCGCCTCGGTACCGGACGTTGCGGTGGCGGTGAGCACCGATCCGGATCGTGGCCTCACGCCTGCCGAGGCGGCCGCGCGACTTCGGAGAATCGGACCCAACGAGCTGGTCGCCCGGCGCCGCGAGCCCTGGTGGGCGGAGGCGGTGGAGGCACTCACCGAGCCCCTGGTCCTGCTGTTGATCGGCGTCGGCCTCCTGTACGGGGTGCTTGGCGAGCTGAGGGATGCCATCACCATTCTCTTCGTCATCGTGGCTGTGGCGGCGGTGGAGGTGGCCAACGAGGGGCGGGCCAAGCGGGCCATTGCCGCCCTGCGCGACCTCAGCAGCCCCACGGCCACCCTCCTGCGCAATGGCCGGGCGGTGGAGGTCCCCGCGGCCGAATTGGTGCCGGGAGATCTGGTGCTGCTCCACTCCGGCGACCGTGTTCCCGCCGACCTCCGTCTGGTGGAGAGCGCGGCCCTGCGGATCGACGAGTCGAGCCTGACGGGAGAGTCGGTACCGTCGGCGAAGGAGGCGGGGAGGGTGCTGCCCGGCGAGACGGAGCTTGGCGACCGGCGGAACATGGCCTATGCCGGCACCGTGGTGGCCGCGGGCAAGGGTCGCGGGGTGGCGGTGGCGACCGGCCGCTCCACGGAGCTGGGTCGGGTCGCGGGGTTGGCGGAGTCGACCCGGGAACCGCGGACCCCCCTTCAGCAGCAGATGCGGGAGCTATCGGGCTGGCTGCTGTGGCTGGCGCTTGGCTTCAGCCTGCTGGTGCCCCTCCTGGGGGTCCTGGTGGCCCGCCAGCCGCTGCAGCAGATGCTGCTGACCGGGCTCTCCCTTGCCTTCGCCACCATCCCCGAGGAGCTGCCGATCCTGATCGCCATCGTCCTCGGGATCGGGGCCTACCGTTTGAGCCAGGAGAAGGCCATCGTGAAGCGGCTGCGGGCCGCCGAGACCCTGGGGAGCGTTTCGGCCATCGGCACCGACAAGACGGGCACCCTCACCGAGAATCGGATGCAGGTGGCCAGGGTGCTGGCGCAGGACGCCCGCCGGCTGCTGACCCTGGGCGTCCTGGCCAACGATGCCCAGCTGTCGACGCAAGAGGACGGGGCCGGCTTTCTGGGCGATCCCATGGAGGTGGCGCTGCTGGAAGCGGCCCGGCGGGAAGGGGTGTCACCCTGGGAAGTGAGGCGCCGGGTGGCGGTCCTGGAGGAGCACCCCTTCGACGATCGGCGCAGGCGAATGTCGGTGCTGTTCCAGCGGGACGGGACCCGGTGGGTGGCGGTGAAGGGGGCACCGGAGGCGGTTCTGGCCGCCTGCTCCTCGGAGCTCGTCGGCGCGGCCCTGCCGCTGGAGGAGCTCCGCCGTCGGGATCTGCTGGTTGCGGCCAAGGGCATGGCGGCCGAGGGGCTGCGGGTGCTGGCCTTCGCCGAGCGGCGCTTGGACTCCGACGATGCCGGCGACTCCGGCTCGGTCCTGGGTCCTGGGTCCGCGGTCCTGATGTCCGTCGAGCAGGCGGAGAGCCAGCTGACCTTCGTGGGGCTCGTCGGACTGGAGGACCCTCCTCGAGCCGAGGTTCCTGGAGCCGTGGCCACCCTGCAAGCAGCCGGGGTGCGGGTGCTGATGCTCACCGGCGACCATCCGGCCACGGCCAGGACCATCGCCAGGCAGGTGGGCATTCCCACCGAGCCGGTGGTGGTGGGTCGGGAGATGGAGCAGCTCTCGGAGGGAGAGCTTCGGGATGCGGTGGGCCGGGTCTCTATCTTCGCCCGCATCACGCCGGAGCACAAGCTGCGGGTGGTGCAGGCGCTGGCTGCCCGAGGGGAAGTGGTCGCGGTGACGGGCGACGGGGTGAACGACGCCCCGGCGCTGCGGGAGGCGGCCATCGGGGTGGCGATGGGGCAGACGGGGACCGACGTGGCCCGGGAGGCGGCCGACCTGGTGTTGATGGACGACGACTTCGCCACCGTCACCTCGGCGGTGCGGGAGGGGCGGAAGCTGTACGAGAACCTCCACAAGGCGATCCGCTACTACCTGGCGGCCAAGGTCGCCCTGATCGCCGGCTCCCTGGTGGCCGTCCTGGCCCAGCTGCCGGTGCCCTTCGCCCCGGTGCAGATCATCGTGATGGAGCTGTTCATGGATCTCGGCGCCTCCACCACCTTCGTCGCCGAGCGTCCCGAGGGGGACGTCATGGCGCGCCCGCCTCGGGATCCGAAGCAGCCCTTCATGGACGGGGCGATGCAGTTTGGCATCTTCGCCGGCGGCCTCTCCCTGGCGGCTGCCGTGGTGGCGGCGTACCTGTGGACCTTGAGCCAGGGGTTGGGTCTGGTGGAGGCCCAGACGGCGGCCTTCGCCACATGGATGATCGGCCACCTGGCGCTGGCCGCCCACATGCGCTCGGAGCGCCAGCCCCTCCTGCGGCTGGGGCTCCTCTCCAACGGCCCCTACCTGCTCTGGGCGGCGGGGGCGCTGGCGCTGCTGGCCCTGGGGATCGCGGTGCCCTTCTTCCAGGGTATCCTGCACCTGGCGCCACTCACGGCCTCGACCTGGGCCGTCTGCCTGGCGGCAGGGCTGCTGGCCCCGAGCTGGTGGGAGGTGGTGAAGACAGCCCGCTGGCGCGGCCGTTCCCACTCATAACCCTTTCCGCATGGTAGCCTTCGAAAGTCGGTATTGGACTATGGCGGTCCAGTTACTCATAATATGCCTCGATCGAACCGCGAGGCCGCGGGGCCTCCGGAGGGAGATCGAAGAACCCGGGGAGCCGCGGAAGCCCGTTACACCGGACTCCCCTTCACGATAGCCGTCGTATCAAAGCGCTTGGCCCCTTTTCCCTCCCTTTGCGCGGCAGATACGCCGAGAGGCGCTATCTGCCGCGCCTTTGTTCTGCGGCCTCTGGTCCCGCCATTGCCCCGACGAAGCCCGTTGCAGCTGCACAGGCGGGAGGGACTGTGCCGCTACCTCGGCCGCTCGCGCAACCACCCCCCGCGGTAATACAATGCCCTTCACATCGAAACGTGAGGGGTCTTCATGAACGAGATCGTCGCTCGCACCGCTGGCGAGCTATCCGTCCCCGCCAAACAGGTCGCCAGCGCCGCCGAGCTGCTGGATGGCGGCAACACCATCCCCTTCATCGCCCGCTACCGGAAAGAGGCCACCGGCAGTCTGGACGAGGTGCAGCTTCAGGCGATCCAGGACCGGCTGGAGTATCTGCGGAATCTGGAGAAGCGCCGCCAGGAGGTGCTCCGGCTGATCGACGAGCAGGGGAAGCTGACCCCCGAGCTGGCCGAGAAGATCCAGCAGGCCCAGGCCCTCCACGAGCTGGAGGATCTCTACCTCCCCTATCGACCCAAGCGGAAGACCCGGGCCAGCGTCGCCCGGGAGAAGGGTCTGGGTCCCCTGGCCGATCTGATCGTTGCCCAGGCGGTGGTGGAGGGCAGCCTGGAGGATCAGGGCCGCCCCTACCTGAACGAGGAGCTGGGGCTGACCACCCTGGAGCAGCTGTACGGCGGTGCCCGGGACATCGTGGCGGAGGTCGTCTCCGAGGACGCCGAGGTTCGGGGCGCCCTGCGGGACCTCTTCTTCCGGGAGGCGCTGTTCACCTCCACCGTGGTCGATCGGGCGAAGGAC
>DAHVXI010000007.1:0-17822 GCA_027356795.1 Chloroflexota bacterium
TACTCTCAGGGTCAGGCAAACGATCCGGTGGCCTACCTGGCCGCTCAACCCGACCTCGGCATCGTCAAGCGACGCCGCAAACACAGGGAGCGAGCTGCCCTTGACAAATGGCCTCAGGAGCTTAACTTGTAACCAATGGTCCAGGACCCGCCCCCACCGCATTTATGAGGGAGTGCTGGGCATTGAGTGGCGCTGAAATGGAAGAGCCGGACGAGGAAGAGTACGGTCTGATGATGGAGCTGGAACAGCTGGAGACCATCAAGGAGGAGATGGAGGAGCTGGGGGTTTCCAGTCTGGCCGAGGTGGAAGCCAGGATGAAGGATCTGAACCAGAAGCTGGACGAGCTCCACCATCGAAACGGAGACCGCTGATCGGCGCGCGTCGAGCCCGCCTGCCCGGCTTCTGATAGAAGGAACTCGGGGAACCGGAGGGGAACTCAGGAGAACTCGAGGGAGTGGGAACGGCTCCCCGGAGTCCCTCTGAGTTCTTTTGGGTTCTCCGTAGTTCTCTCAGGGAGTGGGTCCCGGGCCAGGTCGAGGGCGGAGCGGTGGAGATGGTGGCGCGAAGCTTGCGAAGCGTGGCCGCCCCTGTTGAAACGGCAGGATGCTTACGGTAAAATGCCCCAGCCCTGCAACAGACGGGCGTAAGGAGGAACGGACCAAACATGGCAACCTTCCCTGAGGAACGGCTCAGAGCAAAGCGGCAGTTGACCGAGCGGGCGATATCGCTCGCCATGGCCAGCCGTTGGGAGGAGGCCGCGGCGGTGAACCGCGAGCTGCTGGTCCTGTTTCCGGAAGATGTCGATGCTCACAACAGGCTGGGCAAGGCGCTCACCGAGCTGGGTCGAGTCGAGGAAGCGAGGACAGCTTACAGCCGCGCCGCCGCACTGGATCCGACCAACGTCATCGCCATGAAGAACCTGCAAAGGCTCTCCAAGCTGGCTGCGGAGCCGCCCGCGGCTCCGACCCCGACCCGGGTGGACCCTACCCTTTTCATCGAGGAGAGCGGGAAGACCACCATTACTGCCCTGCTGAACACCGCTGGCTCCGATGTTCTGGCGAAGATGACCGCCGGCGATCTGTTGGAACTCCAGCCTGGCGACTATAAGGTCCAGGTGGTGACCCCAGAGGGGGAGATGGTGGGCCAGGTCGAGCCGAAGCTGGCCAAACGACTGCTGACACTGCTGGAGGGTGGCAACCGCTACCAGACGGCGGTCACCAGCGTGGACGATCAGACGGTCAAGGTGATCATCCGGGAGGTGTACCGGAGCCCCCGTATGGCGGGCAAGGTTTCCTTCCCGTCGAAGGCCCCGGCTGAGGTCTTCCGCGGATACATCAAAGACAGCGTGCTCAAGTACGATCTGGACGACGAAGAGGACCTGCTGGAGGAGTCCGAGGATGGCATCGAGGCTACCGGCGAATCGGATCTTGGCATCGAAGAGCCGGACATCGCCGAGGACCCCGAGCTGCCTGAAGATTAGCGACCAGCGAGTTGACGTGCGGGCGGCCGCCTGCTACTATTCCACCAGCCATGAAAGGAGGTGATGCGAATGGGTTGTGATAGTCCTAGTGCGACGGCGCACCTGGTTCGCATCCCTCGTGGGCTGGAGGTCGGGCGCTAAGGGCGTCTATTTCTCGCCCCCGGGGCGTGCAGTGACCGAATCCTAGGCGCGTCGCGCTTGGGGAGGATAGCCAGAGGGAGATCATCTCCTTCTGGCTATCAGTTTATTGGGGGTGACGTGATGTCGCAGGAAGAGGAGTTCCTCGCGCCGCCCGGTTGGGTGGTGCGCTACACGGCGGAGACAGGCTCCACCAACGACCTTGCCCGACGGGCCGGGGAAGCGGGTGACACCGAGAAGACCCTCTTCGTGACGGACCACCAGACCGAGGGTCGGGGCCGGAGGGGCAGAGACTGGCTGGAGGTGCCCGGCAGCGGGCTCCTCTTCTCCCTGCTCTTCCAGCGACATCAGTCCCAACCCTTCCTGCTGACCATGGTCTGCTCCGTCGCCGCCTGTGAGGCCATCGAAAAGCTGGCTCCCCTTCGAGCCGAGATCAAGTGGCCCAACGACCTGATGGTGAACGGCCGAAAGCTGGGGGGAGTGCTGACGGAGGTGAACTGGTCGCCGGGCCATCCCTTCGCCGTGGTGGGGATGGGAATCAACGTGAACCTCGATCGCTCCACGGTTCCCGGTGTCCCCGACAACGCCACCAGTCTGCTGCGGGAAACGGGCCGGCAGCTCTCACGGCAGCGGCTGCTGTACGAGATCCTGCTCCACCTGGACGCCCTTCTGGCCCTGGATCTTCGCCAGTTGGAGCCCGTCGCCCGGGAGCGGTGGGCCTCGCGACTGTGGCGGCGATCCCAGAAGGTGGTGGTTGCCGAGGGCAACCAGCAGCTGGAGGGCACCTTCGAGGACGTGGCCGAGGACGGGGCGCTGCTGCTTCGGCTGGCCGACGGCACCCTCGAGGCCGTGCGAGTCGGCGACCTGGTGATCTAGCGGGCGGTTACGGTCCGAGGGCCACGGGCAGGGTGAAGCTGAAGCTGCTCCCCCTGCCCACCTCGCTCTCGGCCCATATGCGCCCGCCGTGGGCCTCCACCAGCATCCTGGTGATGTGCAGCCCCAGCCCCAACCCCTCGGCCTTCCTGGTTCGTTGGGCGCGGTAGAAGCGATCGAAGATGTGGGGCAGCTCTCTGGGGGCTATCCCCGTGCCCCGATCGACTACCGAGATCCTCACGTCGCCCTCCCCCGCCTCTGCCCTCACCAGCACCTCGCTTCCCGGTGGGGAGTACTTGATGGCATTGGTGAGCAGGTTGGTCATGACGCGATCCAAGCAGATCTGATCGGCCATCACCGGGGGTAGCTCCTCGGGAAGCTCCGCCGCTATCTGCTCCCCCTGGCCGGACTGATTGAGCCGCTCCTTCAGGCTGTGGATGAAGGAGCGCAAGTCGGTGGGCAGACGCCGGAGCTGCAGGGACCCGGACTCCACGCGATCCGTGTCCACCAGGTCCTGGAGCATGGCATTCATCCGCTTCGCGCCGTTGTGGATCGACTCGACGCTGCTCTGCACCCGCTGGGGCAGGTTCGGGAGCCGTTGGATTATCTGGGCGTGGCCCAGGATCGTCGTCAGGGGGGCCCGCAGGTCGTGGGAGATGAGGGCCAGGTACTCCTGCCGGAACTGCTCCGCCTGCCGGCGTCCGGTGATGTCGGTGAAGGTCACGACGGCTCCCCTCACCGCGTCTCCGTCGATGATGGGATGGGCCGAGTACTCCACCGGGAAGCAGCTGCCATCTCGACGCCACAACAGCTCGTCGTCGACGCGAATGCCCTGCATCAGCCGAAGGGATCGGAAGAGGGGGCACCGTGACACAGGGTAGGGGGTCTCGTCCTTGTGGGTGTGGTGCATCAGGTCGTGCATCCTCTTGCCCACCAGCTCCTCGGGCTCGTATCCCAGCATCTTTGCTGCAGAGCGATTGACGAAGGTGCAGCAGCCCCGCAGGTCCACGCCGAAAATGCCCTGGTCGGTGGACTCCAGCAGCAGCCGCGGGTAGTTGGCAAAAGGGTATTCGTCCTTCATCGAGCCATCTTTCCGATGTGGACCGCGCGCCCTTTCATGGGGTCGTGAGCGTCAGGCTCCCTCCATCTGGTCGCCGACCCGGTGGCCTCCGATGGGTCGGCGGGTAGGAAAGAGACACGGGGATGTGCAGCAAGTATTGCGCCACCGGGATGTTCCAGAGGACTCGAGTGAAAGGTAGGGCCAGGCGTTCCGCCGTGGCTACCCGCCACCTCGAAACCGCTCTCGGCGGCGTTGGTGAAGCCTCCGGAGATCGCCCGTCCGCGATGAGCGGCACGGCGTCGAGCGGGACGCAGCCGTTCGGCACATCATTCTTCGGTCAGCCGGTGTGGGAGGGGGCAGTCCTCTGGAAGCTCGCCCCCAGGGGCCGGTGAAGGGAGTTGGAGAGCTGGGCGATCTCCTGGGCCACATCCTTCTCTGCCATCTGGTTGGCCAACTCCCGCAGCAGGGCCAGCAATCGGCGGCCCTTCTCCTCGCCCATGCTCTCCAGGCTCCTGACCAGGGTGTCGTCCTCGTCCACCAGTGGAACCCCGGCCAGTGCGCCGGCACCCTGCTCGGTCAGCGACAGTGGGGTGCGACGGCGATCGTGAGGGTCCCTCCCCCGCTTCACCAGCCCCTTGCGCTCCAGGGTGTCCACCACGGGCACCAGGGTGGCGGGCGTCAGCCGCATGGTGCGGCTCAACTCGCTGATGGTTTGCGCCTGCCGGCTCAGCAGCTGCATGACGCCGAAGGGGAGGGCGCCCACGGCGAGGCCACGAGCCTCGAGCCGCCGCTCCAGATCTGCCCTGGACAGCTTGGTCACCAGACCGGTCAGAGCTCGGATCTGCAGCGCCACGGGGTAGATCTCCTCGTCGCTCACGGCCACCCTCCCCTATATTTGGGTACCTAATCATTAGTGCACGAAGTGTACTCGAGTCTGGAGGGTCGGTCAAGAGGACGACCGCAGGAGCAACGTTGCTGGGCTAACCCGCGGATTTCGTATGGCAGCAACCTCTATCCGTGTGTTAGAATTGCCCCATCTGAAACGCGTCTAGCCGCCGAGGAGGCCCCCTTTGAAATTCGGCGTGATAGTGTTCCCTGGCACCAACTGCGACAGGGACACCTACCACGTGATCGACACCGTCTTCGGCCAGCCGGTGGAGTACATCTGGCACGAGGACACGGACCTCTCCCCCTACGACTGCATCCTTCTTCCGGGTGGTTTCGCCTACGGGGATTACCTGCGAGCGGGGGCTATTGCCCGCTTTTCCCCGGTGATGCGTTCGGTGGAGCGGTTTGCCCGCGGCGACGGGCTGGTGCTGGGGATCTGCAACGGTTTCCAGGTGCTACTGGAGGCTGGCCTGCTGCCCGGCGCCATGCTGCGCAACGACCACCTCCAGTTCCGCTGTTCCTGGGTCCACGTGCGGGTGGAATCCACCGATTCCCCGTTCACCTCGGCCTGCGAGACGGGGCAGGTACTCAAGTTACCGATAGCCCATCAAGAGGGAAGCTACTACGCGCCGGAGGATCTGCTGGAGCAACTGGAACGCCGCTCGCAGATCCTTCTTCGCTACTGCGACCCCGACGGACGGGTGACCCGGGAGTCGAACCCCAACGGCTCCCTGTGGAACGTTGCCGGCCTCTGCAACGAGGGGCGCAACGTCTTCGGCCTCATGCCCCACCCGGAGCGCTGCTGCGAGGCGATCCTCGGGGGCACCGACGGGTCGTACGTCTTCCGATCCATCCTGGGTTTGAAGCCGGTTGGATCAGCCCTCACCCCGACCCTCTCCCAGAGGGAGAGGGGGAGCACTCAGCACTCAGGGCTCAGGACTCAGAACACAGAACCGACCCGGGAGCACAACTGATGCCCGCTACCCGCGAGATGCTGGACGAGGTCGCGCTCACCCCCGAGGAGTACGAGCTGATTGTGGCCAAGCTCGGCCGGGAGCCGAACCACGTCGAGCTGGGCATGTTCGGCGCCATGTGGAGCGAGCATTGTGGCTACAAGAACTCCCGCCCGGTGCTGCGACTCCTCCCCACCAAGGGCCCTCGGGTGCTCCAGGGGCCTGGCGAGAACGCCGGGGCGGTGGACATCGGCGACGGGCTGGCGGTGGTGCTGAAGATCGAGTCCCACAACCACCCCAGCGCCGTGGAGCCCTACCAGGGCGCGGCCACCGGCGTCGGCGGGATCGTGCGAGACATCTTCACCATGGGAGCCCGCCCCATCGCTCTGCTGGACTCCCTCCGCTTCGGCTCCCCCGCGGAGCGGCGCAACCAGTATCTGGTCTCCGGCGTAGTGGGGGGCATCGCGGGCTACGGCAACTGCCTGGGGGTCCCCACCGTGGCCGGCGAGGTCTACTTCGAGGACAGCTACTCCGGAAATCCCCTGGTGAACGCCATGTGCGTGGGGCTGGTCCGGGCCGACCAGATCGTGCGGGCCACGGCCAGCGGCGCCGGCAATCCGGTCATCCTGGTGGGCGCGGACACGGGGCGGGACGGGATCCACGGGGCGACCTTCGCCTCGGTGGAGCTGAACGAACGCTCCGAGGAGCGCCGTCCCGCGGTGCAGGTGGGGAACCCCTTCCTGGAGAAGCTGCTGATCGAGGCCTGCCTGGAGCTGCTGCAGACCGACTACGTGGTGGGGATGCAGGATCTGGGGGCGGCCGGGTTGACCAGCTCCGCGGTGGAGATGGCCAGCCGGGGTGGCTGCGGCATCGACATCGACCTGCTGAAGGTCTCCCGGCGGGAGAAGGGGATGACCCCCTACGAGCTGATGCTCTCCGAGTCCCAGGAGCGGATGCTGGTGGTGGCTCGCCGGGGCTGCGAGGGGAAGGTCCAGCGGCTGTTCGCTCGCTGGGGCCTCCACTCGGACCTGATCGGCGCGGTCACCGACGACGGCCTGGTGCGGGTGCGGGAGGGCGAGCGGGTGGTGGCGGAGATCCCCGCCCGGCTGCTGACCGACGAGACACCGGTCTACCATCGGGACGGGGTTCGCCCCGCCTGGATCGAGGAAGCCCACCGCTTCGATCCCTCCTCCCTTCCCCTGAAGGGGGAGTACAGCCGGACCCTGCTGGATCTGCTGGCCTCGCCCAACCTGTGCAGCCGAAAGTCGGTGTTCCAGCAGTACGACCACATGGTGCAAACCAACACCATGCTGCTGCCGGGGGAAGGCGACGCGGCCGTGCTGCGGGTGAAGGGGACTCGAAAGGGGATATCCCTCACCACCGACGGCAACGGTCGCTACTGCCACCTGGAGCCCCGGTGGGGCGGGATGATCGCGGTTGCTGAAGCGGCACGGAACTTGGTCTGCACGGGAGCGGAGCCCCTGGCCGTGACCGACTGCCTCAACTACGGTAACCCGGAGAAGCCGGAGGTGTTCTACACCTTCCGGGAGAGCGTGGCCGGGATAGCCGAGGCGTGCGAGTTCCTGGGCGTCCCCGTGGTGAGCGGGAACGTGAGCCTCTACAACGAGAACAACGGGTCCGCCATCTACCCGACCCCCTTGGTGGGGATGGTGGGGCTGCTGGAGGATGTGGCGCATGCCACCGGGCTCGCCTTCCGGGAGCCCGGCGACCTGGTGGTGCTGCTGGGAAGGAATCTCGACGACCTGGGCGGCACGGAGTACCTGAAGCTGTCCACCGGCCGGGTGGCGGGTACCCCGCCGCGCATAGATCTGGGGGCAGAGGCTCGGGTTCAGCGCTGCTGCCTGGCGGCCATTCGAGCCGGCCTGGTGCGCTCGGCCCACGATTGCGCCGACGGCGGCTTGGCCGTGGCCCTGGCCGAGGGCTGCATGGCCGGTGACCTGGGGATGGAGTGCGAGGCCGAGAGCCTGGAGGCGCTGCTGAGGCGGGACGGATGCCGGCCCGACGCGCTGCTGTTTGGGGAGAGCCAGTCCCGCATAATCCTCTCGATGGCCCGGGAGAAGCTACCCGAGCTGGAGAGGCTGGCGGCCGACAACGGGGTTCCCCTGGCGGTGTTGGGCACCGTTGCCGGACGGGGAGACGCCGAGCCGGGGAGACGGGGAGATGAAGCTCGTCTCCGGCTGGGGAATCTGGTGGATCTGCCCGTGTCCCAGATGCGGGAGGTCTGGAGCAATGCGCTCGACCGGATGCTGAGCGAGTAGTCCTGTTCGCGTTCTGAGGGGAGAGCCCGGAGGGATGAACGCGAGCGAGCGCAGCGTTCATGCCCCTTTGGCGGGGCTTGCTGACAGCTGTTGTGGCGTCAAGGGCGACGTGCCGGACAGCGGTTGGGGGTAAGGGATGGCTGAACTGCACGAAGCCTGTGGTGTGTTTGGGATTTACGCGCCGGGCATAGACGTAGCCCGCATCACCTTCTTCGGCCTCTACGCTCTGCAACACCGAGGACAGGAAAGCGCGGGCATAACCACAGGAGACGGCAAAGAGCTTCGCACCTTCAAGTCCATGGGGCTGGTGGTGCAGGTTTTCAACGAGGAGGAGCTGAGCTTCCTCGAAGGGCACGTGGCTATCGGCCACACCCGGTACTCCACCACCGGCTCCAGCAAGGTGTGCAACGCCCAGCCGATCGTGGTGGATTCGGACCTGGGCCAGCTGGCCCTGGGCCACAACGGCAACCTGGTGAACACGGTCTCCCTCACCGAGCAGCTGCAGGAAAGCGGCGAGCGGCTCGAGACCTCCACCGATTCCGAGGTGATAGCCAGGGCAATCGCCTCCGCGCCGGGCCTGGACTGGGAATCCCGGATCCTGCACAGCCTTCATCGCTTCCAGGGGGCGTACAGCCTGGTGATGGCCACGGCCAACACCCTCTATGCCGCCAGGGATCCCATGGGGGTGCGCCCTCTCTGCGTGGGCAGGCTAAACGGCGGCTGGGTGGTGGCTTCCGAGACCTGCGCCCTGGATACCGTGGGGGCCACCTTCATCCGGGAGCTGGAGCCGGGCGAGCTGCTGGTGATCAACGGCGAAGGGGTGCGCAGCCTTCAGGCGGTGGAGTGCCGCCAGCGGGCGCTCTGCATCTTCGAGTTCATCTACTTCGCCCGCCCGGACAGCAGCATCTACGGCCAGCTGGTCTACCTGGCCCGCCAGGATATGGGGCGCCACCTGGCTCGGGAGTACCCGGTGGACGCCGATCTGGTGATCCCGGTCCCCGACTCGGCCATTCCGGCCGCCACGGGCTACGCCCAGGAGTCGGGGATCCCATTCGGCGAGGGGCTGATCAAGAACCGCTACATCGGCCGCACCTTCATCCAGCCGGACCAGCGGCTGAGGCAGGTGGGCGTTCGATTGAAGTTCAACCCCCTGCCGCCGGTGCTGGCGGGCAAGCGGGTGGTGGTGGTGGACGACAGCATCGTGCGGGGAACCACGACGCCGCCGGTGGTGAGCCTGCTGCGCAGAGCCGGGGCCCGAGAGGTCCACATGCGGATCTGTGCCCCGCCCATGCGCTTCCCCTGCTATCTCGGGGTGGACACGGCGCGGAAATCGGAGCTGATAGCGGCCAACATGAGCGTCGAGGAGATCCGACGGCACATCGGGGCCGACTCCCTGGGCTACCTGAGCCTGGAGGGGTTGCTCGCCTCGGTGGGCCAGCAGCAGGGCCATTTCTGCCGGGCCTGCTTCACCGGTAGCTATCCTGTGCCCATCCAGTTGGAGATGGACAAGCTTGTGCTGGAGGCCTCGTGAGCCAGGAGCCATCGGGAGCACATCGAATCAGCCCTCACCCCGACCCTCTCCCAGAGGGAGAGGGGGCATACAAGGCTGCCGGCGTGGACATCGACGCCGGCAACCGGGCCGTGGACCTGATCAAAGAGAAGGTGCGCTCCACCTTCGGCCCCCAGGTGCTCACCGGCATCGGCGGCTTCGGATCTCTCTTCGCTTTCGGTGGTTACCGCGAGCCGGTGCTGGTGGCCAGCGCCGATGGGGTGGGGACGAAGCTGAAGATCGCCATTGCCATGGACCGGCACGACACCGTCGGGATCGACCTGGTGAACCACTGCGTCAACGACATCCTGACCACCGGCGCCACCCCCCTCTTCTTCCTGGATTACGTGGCCATGGGGAAGCTGCACCCCGACAGGATAGCCGCCCTGGTGAGCGGCCTTGCCGAGGCCTGCCGAGCCAACGGCTGTGCCCTGGTCGGCGGGGAGACGGCGGAGATGCCCGGCATATACTCGGGGGACGATTACGATCTGGCCGGCTTCATCGTCGGGGCGGTGGAGCGGGACCGTGTGGTCGACGGGAGCCGCATAGAGGCGGGGGATCTGATCTGGGGGCTACCCTCCAGCGGATTGCACACCAACGGCTACTCCCTGGTGAGGAAGCTGCTGCAGGGGGAGCCGCTGGACCGCTTCTGGCCGGAGCTGGGGAGGACCCTGGGGGACGAGCTGCTGGAGCCCCACCGGTGCTACCTGGAGTCGATCAAGCGGCTGCTCGCGCCCCCTCCCGCGGGAGACGGGGAGATGGGGAGACAGGGAGACGGGGAGAGAGGGACAGAACCCCTCCCCCTGCCCCTCCCCGCTGCGGGGAGGGGAGAGGGGTGGGGTGCCGGACCCGGCGCTCAGCACCCGGCACCCAGCACTCAGCACTCGGCCGTAGACGTGAAGGGGATGGCCCACATCACCGGAGGGGGGATCCCGGGCAACGTGGCCCGCATCGTCCCCACCGGAATGAAGGCGCTCTTCCACTGGGGGCGATGGCCCGTGCCCGCCGTCTTCCGGGCGATCCAGGAGCGGGGCAAGATCGCCCAGGAGGAGATGCTGAGGGTGTTCAACCTGGGGCTGGGCTACGTGGTGATCTGCCCATCCGGCGATAGGGAGAGGCTGCAAAGCCTGGTGCCGGAGGCGATGCTGGTGGGGGAGATCGTGGCCACCGAGGGAGGCGAGCGGGTGGAGGTGGTGAGTGGCTAGCAGCTGTCACGGCTCACTACCAAGTCACCAGGACGCGAAGAGCCACAGAGGAGAACTCGGTGTCTTCGAGTCTTAGTGGTTTTGGCAACAGCTCGAAACCTCTTCGACTCGGGATCCTGATCTCGGGCCGGGGCAGCAACATGCAGGCCATCGTGGCCAACGTCGAGGCGGGGCGGCTGGCGGCGGAGGTTGCCCTCGTCCTGTGCAACCATTCCGACGCCCGGGGCCTGGTCTGGGCACGGGACAGGGGACTGCCCACGGCGGTGCTCGAGAGGCGGGACTACTCGACCAGGGATGCCCACGAAGCCGCCATCGCTCGAAGGCTGGCGGAGGCGGGCACCGATCTGGTGGTGATGGCGGGCTACGATCGGATCATCGGACAGCCGATCTTCGACTCCTTTCGCGGCCGGATCGTGAACATCCACCCCTCGCTGCTGCCCGCTTTCGCGGGGACCCTGCACGCCCAGGCGGAAGCCCTGGAGCACGGCGTCAAGCTTTCGGGCTGCACCGTCCACTTCGTCACCGAGGGCGCCGTGGATGCGGGTCCCATCATCCTGCAGGCGGCCGTGCCGGTGTTGGAAGGCGACACCGTGGAGCGGCTGGCAGCGCGCATCTTGGAGCAGGAGCACAGCCACTATTCGCGGGCCATTCGACTTTTCGCCGAGGGCAAACTCAGAGTGGAGGGTCGCCGGGTGAGAATCGCAGAGGATCCCGACATTGTTGCAGGGTAGCCTTCCCGAGTTCACGATCGTCGACCTTCTTCATCTCCTCGCCTCATCCGCCAAGACGGGAGTGATTCGCTTCTCTCGTGGGAGGGGAGGGATCACGCAGGCCGGCGCTCTCTACTTTCGGGACGGCCGGCCGGTGTCAGCCGAGACGGACGGGCGGGAGGGCAGGGACGCCCTGGACTTGCTCTGCTCCTGGAATGCCGGCAGCTTCGCCTACCACGACGGCGCCACCACGCCGAGGGAGAGTCTGGAGGAGCCGGCGACCCTGCTGCTGGAAAAGGCGGCAGCGGTCCAGGAGGAGTGGCTGGGGATCTGGAACGTGCTCCACGATGCCTCCGCGGTCGTCCGGCTGGTGACCGATCTGCCAACAGGGGTGGAGAAGGTGCAGATCGGTCGGGGCGAGTGGAAGCTGGTGGCCGGCCTGAGCGGCCCTCAGGTTCTTTCCGTGCTGGCTCAACGGGCGGGCGGTGGGCTGGCTGCCTATCGGACGCTGCGCAAGCTGGCGGAGGACGGACTGCTGAGAGTCGAGGTGAGGGAGTAGGAGGAACCGGTGAGAGCAATCATCAGTGTGTACGATAAATCGGGTGTCGTGGATTTCGCCCGAGGTCTGAGCGATCTGGGGATAGAGATCCTTTCGACCGGCGGCACCCAGACCGCCCTCGCCGATGCCGGTATCCCCGTCACGGGGGTGAGCGAAGTGACGGGTTCCCCGGAGATCCTGGGGGGTCGCGTGAAGACGCTCCACCCGGCGATCCACGGTGGGATCCTGGCACGCCGGAGCGACCCCCGGCACATGGAGGAGCTGAAGAGGCACCAGATTCGGCCCGTCGATCTGGTGGTGGTCAACCTCTACCCCTTCGCCGAGACGGCCCGCCGCAGCTCCGACCTGGGCGAGGTCCTGGAGATGATCGACGTTGGTGGGCCCACGATGCTGAGGGCGGCGGCCAAGAACTACCAGGATGTGGTGGTGGTAGTCGATCCCGCCGATTACCCTGCGGTGCTGACCGAGCTCAGGAGCGAGGCCGGGGTGTTCGAGGCCACCAGGCGGAGGTTGGCGGTGAAGGCTTTCGAGCACACCGCCTTCTACGACGCTCAGATCGCCAACTACCTGAGGCCCGAGACGGTGCTCTTCCCCGACGAGTTGACCGTACCCCTCCAACGGGTGCAGGAGCTTCGCTACGGGGAGAACCCGCACCAGGCGGCGGCCTTCTACGTCGATGCCACCAGCCGGGTCCTCCCATCGGGGGTAGCCACGGCCAAACAGCTGCACGGCAAGCAGCTCTCCTTCAACAACAGCTACGACCTGGACGCGGCCTGGTCCATCGTCACCGACTTCACCGCTCCCGCGGTGACCATCGTCAAGCACGGCAACCCCTGCGGGCTGGCCTGCGCCGAGAGCGTCACCGAGGCCTTCCGGCGGGCCCTGGCCACCGATCCCAAGTCGGCCTTCGGCGGCGCCGTGGGGGTTAACCGCATCGTCGACGAGACCACCGCCCGCGAGATCTGCCAGGTCTTCTTCGAGGACCTGATCGCGCCGGGTTTCACCAATGGGGCGCTGGAAGTCCTTCGAGCCAGGCGGGATCTGCGGATCATGGCCGTGGAGGAGGACTGGGAGGCCAGGCGGCAGGAGGTCGCCGGAGTGCCGGCGCTGGACTTCAAGCGGATCCTGGGCGGCTTCCTGGTCCAGGAGCGGGATCGCAACGGTGAGGACTCCTTCCCTCGGGACGTGGTTACCCGGCGGGAGCCTACCCTGGAGGAGCTGACCGATCTGCTCTTCGCCTGGCACGCCGTCAAGCACGTCCGCTCCAACGGTATCATCCTGGCCAGGAAGCTGTCGGTGGCGGGGGTCGGCGCCGGCCAGATGAGCCGGGTGGACGCGGTGGAGCTGGCCATCAAGAAGGCTGGGGATCGGGCCAAGGGGAGCGTGATGGCCTCCGACGCCTACTTCCCCTTCCCGGACGGCATCGAGGTGGCGGCCGATGCCGGCATCACGGCGGTGATCCAGCCGGGCGGCTCGGTCCGAGATCAGGACGTGATCCGCGCCGCCAACACCGCCCAGATGGCGATGATGTTCACCTACCGCAGGCACTTCAAGCACTGACACCCTGTCCTCACGGGGCCGGCAGAGACGCCGGCCCCCATGACGCACCGCTCCCCCATCGTTCAGTTCTTGAGGGCCAGTCATGCTCCTGTGGCTCGTGATCGGGCGGCATCCCGAGGCCTCTAGCCATCCGAGTAAGTCGCATCTCAAAGACTCTCTGACACCCACTTTGTGCCATTCGATGAGAATACTTATGGGCTGGCTTAATCGTGGCTTAATCGTCCGACGCTAACCTCCAAACGCGACGTGGAGAGACCCCACGGACTACACGGGAAGGAGGTGAGTCTCGTCGTCCGTCCGGGAGGCCCGGCGCGACGGATCGAGGGGATCCATCGGCGACGGACCCGGGCCGGAGGAAGGCCGATCCCCGTGGGGTAGCTTATCCCGTCCAATCAGGGAATCCCCCACCAGGCCGAGGGCGAGATGGCTCGGCGGCAGGGGGCAATACACGGCAACGTTATGGAGGATCAACCGATGATCAAGCGACTACTCTTCGGCGGCGGTATGGCCGGGGCCCTCGTGGCGGCCTTTCTCCTGGGGAGTGTGACCCTGGGAGTGGCCGGGGCTCAAGCCCCCACCGCGCCGGCAACGCCCCAAACGGCGGCGCAGCAGGACCAGGTAAAGCAGGAGCAGGAGCAGCCTGCCTACACCGGGTCGATCCAGGCGCCGCAGGACCAGAAGGATCAGAGGGAGCAGGATGAGGCCAAGGCGCTGGCCGGTATGGCCAAGATCACGGCCGACCAGGCCAAGGAAGCGGCCCTGGCCCAGTTCCCGGGCGCGACAGTGAACAAGGTGGAGCTCGAGAACGAGAACGGCAGCGTGGTCTACAGCGTCCAGCTCACCGACAAGAGCGGCAAGGCCCAGGACGTGAAGGTGGATGCCGGCAACGCCAAGGTGCTGGCAACCGAGGCGGGCGGACCCGAGGGTCACGAGGGCCATGAAGCCGCGGAAACGGCCGGGGCCGAGGATTAGCCTTTCTGGCAGCCGGTCCATGCGGAGCAAGGGGCGAGGAGGAGAACTCCTCGCCCCTCATCTTGAGTGCTGAGAGAAGGACTAGCGATGGGGGCAACGAGTTGGCAGTCAGGGGGATCAACGCCGGTCATAGCCCTGTACCGGCGAGAGGGAGCAGGGCTCCCCGCTCGAGGGTTTGCTATACTTATCTACGGTTAGCGCAATGGGCCAGCGTTGGGGCAACGAGAGGTTGTACGGTGCGCATCCTGATAGTTGAGGACGAGAAGCAACTGGCCGAAGTGCTGAAGCGCGGACTTCAGGAGCACGGCTATGCCACGGACGTGGCCCACGACGGCGAGGACGGCCTTGCCCTCGCCGAGACGGCCGAATACGACCTCATCATTCTCGACGTGATGTTGCCCGTTATGAGCGGCCTGGAGGTCGCCCGGTCGCTGAGGGCCCGCCGGGTGGCCACCCCGATCCTGATGCTGACCGCCCGGGACGCCGTGGACGATCGAGTGGCGGGGCTGGACAGCGGCGCCGACGATTACCTGATCAAGCCCTTCGCCTTCCGGGAGCTGGTGGCTCGCGTCCGGGCCCTCCTGCGCCGCGATGAGCTGGTGAAGGATCCGGTGCTGCGGGTGGCGGACCTGGAGGTGGACACCATCAGCCGCGAGGTGCGCAGGGCTGGCCGGATGGTCGCACTGACCAGCAAGGAATACGCCCTGCTGGAGTACCTGGTGCGCAACCCGAGTCGGGTGCTCACCCGAACCCAGATCGCGGAGCACGTGTGGAGCTACGATTTCACCGCGATGTCCAATCTGGTGGACGTCTACATCCGGTACCTGCGTCGCAAGCTGGACGACGGGCATGAGCCCCGACTGATCCACACCGTGCGGGGCACAGGCTATCAACTCAAGGTCCCTCGATGAAGCACCCCCGGCAGTTGGCTTCCCACGTCCTCTCCTGGCCGCGCGGCCTTCCCATCCGTGTGCGGCTCACCCTGTGGTACGTGGCCTTGCTGGCGCTGATCCTTTTCGCTTTCTCCGGCTTCCTGTACATCAGTCTCTCGCGCGGGCTACGCGAGCAGCAGGAGGCCACGCTGCGGGCCGCGGCAGCCCAGTTGCAGACGAGCGTCGACTCCGAGAACGGGCGGCCTCGCCTGGGAGGGGTGGCCGGGCAGCTCCCCCCTGACGTCGCCGTCGCGCTCTACGACCCGAAGGGGCAGCTTCTTCTGGATGGTGCCCCCCGGTGGGCAGCTTCCCCCCTGGCGGGGGCCCGGGGGCAAGCGGCCCGCGGAGAGGTGACCTTCGCCACCGTACAGCAGGGCACCGACGAGGGGTGGCGAGTGCTCATCGTGCCGGTTCAGGAGAATGGTCGTACGGTCGCGGTGCTGGAGGTGGGACGGCCGGAGGACGAGTTGCGGGCGGCCCTCGGCCAACTGCTGCTGTTGATGGGCCTTGCCGTGCCGGCGACCCTGGTTCTGGCAGCTGGCGGGGGTTTGTTCCTCGCCCAACGGGCGCTCTCTCCCATCGATCGCATCACCCGGCTGGCCAGGCGGATCGGCGCTGAAGACCTCTCCCGCCGGGTGGGAATGGTGTCCAGCAACGACGAGGTGGGGAGGCTGGCCGAGACCTTCGACGCCATGCTGGAGCGGCTGGAGAGCGCTTTTCAGCGCGAGCGGCAGTTCACCGCCGATGCCTCGCACGAGTTGCGGACGCCGCTCTCCGTTATCACCAGCCAGGTTGACGTGACGCTGGAACGGCCGCGGTCCGCGAGGGAGTACCAGGAGGCATTGCGGGTGGTGGGTGGCGAGGCGGAGCGGATGCGGCGGCTGGTCTCGGAGCTTCTCATCCTGGCCAGGGCAGACTCGGCACGGGAGCGACTGGAACTGGAGCCGCAATCCGTGGACGAACTCGCCTGTGAGGTGGCGGAAGAGCTCCAGCCCCTGGCCCGGGCCAGGGGAATACGTCTGGGGCTCGGCCGGGTGGAGCCGGCGGTCGTGATGGGAGATCAGACCCGGCTGATGCAGCTTCTCTTCAACCTGACGGACAACGCCATCAAGTACACGCCCGCCGGTGGCAACGTCACCATCTCCGTTGAGCGCAGGGGTGGCAGCGCGGCCCTGGCGGTTGCCGACTCCGGCATCGGCATCGCGGCCCCGCACCTGCCCCATCTCTTCGAGCGCTTCTACCGGGTGGACAAGGCCCGATCCCGATCGGAAGGTGGGGCCGGCCTGGGTCTGGCGATCTGCGACTGGATCGCCCGTGCTCACGGCGGGAGGATCGAGGTTGCCTCCGCCCCCGGTCGGGGTTCGATCTTCACCGTCCATCTGCCCCTGGCAGCCGACCGGCGAGGGCAAGATGGGCCGCAGCCTCGAACTTGACGGCTTTGCTCTTGCGTTTGGGCTGTCCGCGGACAGATGGCGAGCCGGCGGTTGGGCGCTCAACCAGCAGCCTTACCCCGCCCGTGGCCATCGCCTCGCCAGGTCGCGGCCAGTAACATGGTGAGTATGGGAGCGCGGTCGCGGCTCACGATGGGCCGGCGCGCCCACGAGACTGCGCAACGGTGAGGAGCGTGGAGATGGATAACGCGGCATCGACGTTGGGTCCCGCTGCGGAGCTGAGGAGCGAGACCCTGGAGCTGCAGGGGCTGGACTGTCCCGACTGCGCGGCCGGCCTGGAGAAGGCGATCGCCGGGATGCCGGGGGTCGCCAACGCCCGCCTCAGCTATACCTCTTCCACTCTATGGGTGGAGTACGTGCCCCAGTTGATGGGTCGGGATCGGATCGTGGCGGGCGTCCACGAGGCCGGGTATCGGGTGCGGGAGCAGACTCCGGAGGGCCGGGAGGAGGGGAGAAGCGCCCTGGCCTTCTGGCGCCGGCACCCACGGGGGGTTGCTACCGCCCTCTCCGGCGGTCTGGTGGCCGTGGGGTTGCTGCTGACCCTGTTGTCGGTCCCGAGCCCGCTGCCGCAGCTGGCCTTCGGGCTGGGCGTCGTGGTGGGGGGCTACCACACGGCGCGCAGCGCCCTCTTCTCCCTCCGCTCGGGTCTCACCGACATGAACGTCCTGATGACGGCGGCCGTCGTCGGGGCCCTCGCCATCGGCGAGTGGACCGAGGCTGCCTCGGTGGTGTTCCTCTTCTCCCTGGCGAACGCCCTGGAGTCCTACACCATGGATCGCACCCGCCGATCGATCCGTTCGCTCCTGCAGTTGGCCCCACGGGAGGCGACCCTCCTGAAGGATGGCCGCCAGCTGAAGCTGCCGGTGGAGCAGATCGCCGCGGGCGACCTGCTGCTGGTGCGCCCGGGGGAGCGGATTGCCACCGATGGAGTGGTGGTCGGCGGCAGCTCAACCGTGGACCAGGCCCCCATCACAGGGGAATCGGTGCCGGTGGAGAAGGGGATGGGCGACGAGCTGTACGCCGGCACCATCAACCAGCAGGGGGCGCTGGAGGTGCGCGCCACCCGGCCCTACAGGGAGAACACCCTCTCCCGCATCATCCAGATGGTGGAGGAGGCCCAGTCCCAGAAGGCCCCTGCCCAGCAGTTCGTGGATCGCTTCGCCCGCTACTACACGCCGGCCGTCATCCTTCTGGCGACGGGGATCGCCCTGGT
>DAHVXI010000009.1:0-7195 GCA_027356795.1 Chloroflexota bacterium
TACTCTCAGGGTCAGGCAAACGATCCGGTGGCCTACCTGGCCGCTCAACCCGACCTCGGCATCGTCAAGCGACGCCGCAAACACAGGGAGCGAGCTGCCCTTGACAAATGGCCTCAGGAGCTTAACTTGTAACCAATGCCCGACGGGTCGCCCCTACGATTCTGCCGAGGCGACGGCTCTCGAAGGAGTTGCTCATGCCCCTGAGGGGGCACCATCGAGAATGGAAACGGCGTCTCAGAGGATTGCGACCGCCCGACCGGCTCCTACGGGTGGATGGGGATCTCCTGCAGGGGCAGGGTGAAGGAGAAGGTGCTCCCCTTGCCCACCTGGCTCTCCGCCCAGATCCGGCCCCCGTGGGCCTCCACGATCAGCCGGGTGATGTACAGTCCCAGTCCCAGCCCCTCCGCCTTCCGGGCCGTCTTGGCCCTGAAGAAGCGCTCGAACATGTGAGGGATGTCCTCTGGAGGGATCCCCACCCCCTGGTCGGTCACCGAGGTCAGGGCATACCCGTCCTGCCGGCCCACCCGGATCACCACCGGAGTCCCCGGCTCCGAGTACTTCAGGGAGTTGGTGATCAGGTTAACCAGCGCCCGCTCGATCCGCTCCGGGTCCGCCGGCAGCGGCGGCACCCGCTGGGCCGACTCCACCCGCAGCCTCTCCCGATCCCGCAGGGTGCCCACCCGCCCAGCCACCTCGGAGACCAGCTCCAGGAGATTGCAGAGCTCCTTGTGCATCTCCATCCGCCCGGCCTCCAGGCGGGCTGACTCCACCAGATCCTGGAGCATGGAGTTCATCCTCTTGGCACCCTTCAGGATGGACTCGGCGCTGCCGGTCTCCCGCTCCAGCCCTCTCTTCTCCAACAAGCGGCGTAGCCAGTCGGCCTGCCCCATGATGACGGCCAGGGGGGCCCGCAGGTCGTGGGAGATGAGGGAGAGATACTCCTCCCTCAACCGCTCCGCCTGCTTCCGCTCGGTGATGTCCCGGTCGATCCCCCGATAGCCGCAGAACCTTCCCGCCGCGTCGAAGAATGGGACCCCGTTGGTCTCGAGCACCACCAGGTGGCCGTCCCGGTGCCGGTTGGCGTTCTCCAGGAAACGGAAGGGCTGCCGCTCGGCCAGCGCCAGCCAGTATCCCTCCTGGACCCGGCGGGCCTCCTCGGGCGGCATGAAGTCGAAGGGGGTCTTGCCCAGCAGCTCCTCCGGGGAGTAGCCGAGGATGTCCTGAACCTGAGGGCTCGCGTAGGTGTAGACGCAGTCCACGTCCACCTCCCAGACCCAGTCGCTGGTGGTCTCCACCAGGTTGCGATATCGGGCCTGGCTCTCCCGCAGCGCCTCCTCCGCCCGCTTGCGGTCGGTGACGTCACGGCAGTAGCCCGCCAAGCCCACGATCTTTCCCCGCGGGTCCCTCCAGGGCTCCAGGGCCACCTCCGACCAGCGCTCGGCCCCGTCGAAGGTGAGGTGAACCTCCATCCTTTCCCCCGCTCCGGTCTCCAGCACCTTTCGCTTGATCTCCGTCAGACGCTCCGCCTCATCCCTGGAAAAGAGATCGAAATCGGTCTTCCCCAGCACGCCCTCCACCGTCATGGGCGGCACCGGGTTGAAGATCCAGCTGTAGCGCAGGTCGCGATCCTGGTAGTACATGACATCGGGGGAGTTGGTGACTATCAGCCGGAAGCGCTCCTCGTTCTCCCGCAGCGCCTCCTCCGCCTGCTCGCGCTCGGTGACGTCCCGGACCAGCAGGACGGCGTACTCCACTCGCTTCCCCTTGACGAGGGGGTAGTAGTGGACGTCCATGTAGCGACGCCCGGCGACCGCGTAGGTGAACCAGCCCTGGTAGCGGACGGACTCCCCGGCGAAGCAGCGATCGAGGTTGGGGCGAACGAGACGCTCGTACTCGTCCCGGCGGTACACGTCCGTGATGTGATGGCCCACGAAGTCGGAGACCGGCCGGCCGTGCATCCGGAGGTAGGTGGGGTTCACCATGCAGTAGACGTGGCGGCGGTCCACGACGGAGACCAGGTCGGGGGAGCTTTCCACCAGCCTGGCGTAGATCCGGAGGGATTCGTTGGCGTCGCGGAGTTCCTCTTCGACCCTCTTTCGGTCGGTGATGTTGCGAATCACGTGGATGACCTTGTTATTCTGGAAGGGCACCGTCCGCGCTTCGAAGATCTGCTCACCCCGAGGCAACCGGAGCGAGTACTCAACGGCCACCGGCGCGTTGATCCTCAGCGCTTGACGGGTGGCTCGCTCCAGCCTCTGCGCTACCTTGACGGGAAGGACGTCACGCATCTGCTTGCCCAGGAACCGCTCGGGGGGAACGTACAGGTCCTCCGGGCGGCCTGCCCTGTAGTCGAGAATGGTGAAGTCGGCGCCGACCCAAAAGAAGAGATCCGGCAGGGCCATTAAGGCGGCTTCAACCTCTGGGGCGGACACGCCCTTCTTCAGCTCGGCCAGCGCAGCCTCCAACTGGGCGATGCGACGGCGCGCCTCGGCCAGTTCCTGGAGGAGTCGCTCCTGGGTCTTCTCGTCGTCCCCCATGGGCAACCTCCCGGAGGGTCCCCACTCCTCGAATTCGGGGTCTCCTGGCCCCGTCGAGCATCCCTTCCGCGGCCGGTTGAGACCCACGAGCTCGCCTTCCAAGGACAGCCACGGCATGGTTCGCGGCCGTGGCCAACAGTTGGTCGGGCCACGGCCGCGAACCATGCCACAGCCACCGACGAATACTGCCGCATAACTGGGGCCAGGACCGCGCCTTGCAGATCGACGCGAGACTGTCCCGAAGTCGGCAAGACGGGTGCCGGGAGGAGGATTCAGGCGTCGCCCTCTAATGAAATTCCCGCAGTTCGTCGAAGTCCAGGGTGGCGAAGTAGTCACTGGGGGTCTCAGCCCGGCGGATCTGGACCACCTCGCCCTTCTCCCGCAGCAGCAGCTCCGCCGAGCGCAGCTTGCCGTTGTAGTTGAAGCCCATGGCGTAGCCGTGGCCGCCGGTATCGTGGATCACCAGCACGTCGCCGACCTCCACCTCCGGCAGCATCCGGTCGATGGCGAACTTGTCGTTGTTCTCACAGAGGGAGCCGGTCACGTCGTACTGGTGAACCGCCGGCCGGTTCTCCTTGCCGAGCACCGTGATGTGGTGATAAGCCCCGTACATGGCCGGCCGCATCAGGTTCGCCATGGAGGCGTTCAGCCCCACGTAGTCCTTGTAGGTGCTCTTGATGTGCCGGACGGTGGCCACCAGGTAGCCGTAGGGGCCGGTGATGACCCGGCCGCACTCCATGAACAGCTTGATGGGCACCAGGCCGTTCCCGACGATCTTCTCCTGGTAGAGCTGCTGGATCCCCTGGGCGACCTTCTCGTAGGAGACCGGCTCCTGCTCGGGCCGGTAGGGGATCCCGATGCCACCGCCGATGTTGATGAAGTCGAAGCGGATCCCCAGCTTGCGGTTGATCTCCACGACCAGGTCGAATAGGATCGAGGCCGTCTCGACGAAGTAGCTGTGATCCAACTCGTTGGAGGCCACCATGGTGTGGAGGCCGAACCTCCTGGCGCCCTTCTCCTTCACGATCCGGTAACCCTCGAACAGCTGCTCTCGGGTGAAGCCGTACTTGGCCTCCTCGGGATGGCCGATGATGGTGTTGCCCCTCTTCAAGGGGCCGGGGTTGTAGCGGAAGCAGATCAGCTCCGGGATGCCCGCGTGCCTCTCCAGGAAGGGGATGTGGCTGATGTCGTCCAGGTTGATGATGGCGCCCAACTCTCTCGCCTTGAGGAACTCCTCGGGCGGCGTGTCGTTGGAGCTGAACATGATGTTCTCCCCGAGGATGCCGACCTCCTCGGACAGCAGCAGCTCGGGCAGGGAGCTGCAGTCGGTGCCGAAGCCCTCCTCCTTCAGGATCTTCAGGATGAAGGGGTTGGGCAGCGCCTTGATGGCGAAGTACTCCCTGAAGCCATCGAACCCCGCGAAGGCGGCCTTCAGCCGGCGGGCGTTGGCCCGGATGGCGGCCTCGTCGTAGATGTGGAAGGGGGTCGGGTAGCGCTCCAGGATCCTGGCGATCTGCTCCTTGGTGAAGGGCAATGTCTTTGAGGCCATCGAATACTCTCTCATCGGGAAGTAGGCCACCGTGGCGGCCAAGGGGTGCAAGCTGGAGTTCTCCCATGATTTTGACGTATTATCGTCTCGGAGTCCAGTCTCCACGTCGAGAAGCCCGTCCAAGGACAGCAAGTAGCCCGCCAGGGACCCGGCGCTTCGGGCCGGCATCGGATGGCGGTAGAATAAGTGTGGGCACAATCTTGCCACAGGGGCAGGAAGACTCGGTGCTCGCTGCGAGCCCAGAAAACCATCATCATTCGGTTTCGACGAAGAGGTGAAAGCATGAAAGCACTAGGCGGTCTGGTCCTCACGGCCCTTCTGGCAGCGGGTGGGTTCTTTGCCTATCAAACGATCTTAGCCCCAAGGCCCGCCGCCCAATCGGCGACGGCGACGCAGACCCCGACCCAGACGGCGAAGAACGCGGCCAGCTTCGACCAGAAGGTCGGAAGCTTCCAGGCCCAGGTCGAGAGCGGGTCGAAGCGGGATGTCACGATGGATCTGACCCAGGACGAGGTGAACGCCAAGGTAGCCCAGGCGCTGTCCACCGCTTCGGGCGGGGACGTGCCGGTCAAGGACGTGGCGGTGAAGGTGGGGCAGGACGTTGCCGTGGTGACCGGCGTTGCCAGCCTGGGCGGCCAGGAGGTCCCCGTCGAGGCCCAGGTGAAGGTGGCGGCCGACGGCGGGCTGCTGGACGTGAACGTGACGTCCCTCAAGGCTGCCGGCATACCGGTGCCGGACCCGGTGAAGGAGCAGCTGATACAGCAGGCCGAGTTGGCGATGGGCGGCAAGGATCTGAGCAAGCTGGACGTGGGGATCGACCTGAAGAGCATCAAGCTGTCGGACGGCAAGGTCACGATCGACGGCCAGACCCGCTAGGCCACTCTCTCGCAACGTGGGCATCCCCTGCCGCAGGGATGCGAGGCTCAGAGGATCTCCTTCACCCGTCCCACCCGGCCGCTCTCCAGCCGGACCTTGATCCCGTGGGGATGAAAGGCCGACCTGGTCAGTAGCTCCTTCACCACCCCCTCGGTCATGATGCCCGTCCGCTGGTTCTGCTTCTCCACGATGCGCACCCTGGCGCCCACCTGCACGTCCTGGCGCTGCTGTCCGCTGACCACCTTACCTTTCCCCTCGTCTCCCAAAGCCTGTCACTCCCCTGTGCGTGTGATTGTACACGAAGTCTCTTCTGCACCAACTGCCGGACAAAACCGCCCCCTCGCTGGCGTATATCTGTAGAAGCTACTAGAACAAACGTTCTAGTAGCAGGTATTTGGGGCGGACGGCCGCCCCTACATCGCCGACGGGAGGTGGAGCCCCTGGGCCGCCATGGAGAGGATCGCTACCGCACCCTGCTCAAACGGCTGCTCACCGACCCCGCCCTCTTCAGTCGCTACCTGGTGGGGAGGCCGCTGCGCCCCTACCAGCTGGAGCCGGCCCGAGCGATCGTGGACTCGGTGCTCCACCAGAAAGGACTCACCTTCACCGTGATGATGGCCAGGCAGGCGGGGAAGAACGAGCTGAGCGCCCAGCTGGAGCTGTTCCTCCTGAACCTCTTTCAGCGAAGGGGAGGGAACATCGTCAAGTGCGCGCCCACCTTCAAGCCCCAGATCGTCAACTCCAAGCTGCGGCTGGAGCAGCTCCTCGACAATCCGTGGAACCAGGGACGGTGGGGTTCCGGCTACGGCTACATGGTGACCCTGGGGAAGGCCGCGGTGATGTTCTTCTCCGCCGAGGAATCCAGCAATGTGGTGGGTGCCACCGCCCACCTGCTGCTGGAGGTAGACGAGGCCCAGGACGTCAGCCGGGAGAAGTACGCCAAGGAGTTCCGCCCCATGGGCGCCACCACCAACGTCACCACGGTGCTGTACGGCACCGCCTGGACCGCCGGCACCCTGCTGGAGGAGCAGAAGCAGCTGAACCTGGCCCTGGAGGCCAGGGACGGGGTGCGGCGCCACTTCCAGTACGACTGGCAGCGGGTGGCGGCCTTCAATCCGGACTACGGCCGCTACGTGGAGGGGGAGATCGCCCGCCTGGGCGCCGACCACCCGATCCTGCGGACCCAGTACTGCCTGGAGACGTTGGCCGGGGCCTCGGGCTTCCTGAGCGACCAGCAGCGGGCCCAGATGCGGGGCGACCACCCCCGCTGCCACCACCCGGTGGAGGGTCGGGAGTACGTGGCGGGGATCGACCTGGCGGGGGAGGACGAGGAGGCGGCCGACGCCGCCCTCCGCTCCCTGAAGCCCCGCAAGGACTCCACCGTCATCACCGTGGCCGAGCTGGACTGGTCCACCATCTCCGACCTGGTGCTGGAGCCCCGGCTGAGGGTGGTGGAGCACTACTACTGGACGGGGCGGAAGCACCGGGATCAGTACGCCCAGATGCTGGACCTGCTGCGGAACCTGTGGAGCTGCCGCAAGGTGGTGGTGGACGCCACCGGCGTGGGGGCCGGGGTGGCCGGCTTCCTGGCCTCGGCCCTGGGACGGCAGATGGTGGTTCCATTCGTTTTCTCCGCGCCCAGCAAGTCCAGACTGGCCTATGACTTCCTGGGGGCTGTCAACGCCGGCCGCTTCAAGCTGTACCGCGAGGACGGTTCCCCGGAAAGCCGAGAGTTCTGGCAGCAGATGGAGCAGGCCCGCTACACCGTGGGGACCAACCAGACCATGGACTTCTACGTCCCACCCGATCGGGGGCACGACGACTTCCTGATCTCCGCGGCCCTCGCGGTGCAGGCGGCAGGCATGGCCGGCATACGGCGAGCGACGGGACGGAGAGCTACATGAACTACGAGCTATGGCTTCTAAGTCACGGGCTATCGATAACCGAAAGGAGACGAGAGACGATGAGGAGATACGGCGAGATCAGGATGGCAGAAAAGGGTAGTTACGAGGGATGGGAACTGGCGGAGGATCTCCTGGGGCTGCTGCTGTGCGTGGGCATCATGCTCTTCCTCCTCTTCCTGGCCGGAGGGCTGTGATGGCGCTGCAGCCCCTACCCAACCCTGCACAGAGCTCAGGTGCGACCCGAGCCGGCGTCCTGGTCGCGATGGATCAGGTTCGGCTCCGCCGCTACGCCGAGTATCTGGAGTTCTACAACGGCAAGCAGTGGGCAA
>DAHVXI010000025.1:0-13491 GCA_027356795.1 Chloroflexota bacterium
AACTTTTGCATGGAACAAGGTAGAGGTAGTCCCTGGAACTGGGCGGTGCGAGCTCAACCGTTTGCCGTTCAACGATCACCTTCCAGCCATCGGCAGCCACCCCGCAGTTGAGACCCGGCCATTCGGGGTCGGAGCGCTGCCGGAGGGGGGGAGCGGGTTGACGATCGGCGAGAGAAACGGACCCGACCCCCAGGGGTAAGTACCGAAGCTTTACGGGGGTAACTTTGCATGGTGGACTCACGACCGGCGGCGGGCTATGGATCGACGGAGCTATCGCTACGGGGGCTATCCGGAAGGATACTCGGGTACCTCCTCCACGTGGGCTGCTGGGTTCTTGGTTACGAGATCAAGACCCGAGGGCGAGAGAGCTACACCCGGTCACCCTCGACCCTGGTGGTGTACAACCATCGCCGGGATGCGGATACGCCCATCATCGGGAACGTTCTGTTCGGCCGCCACCCCCTTCTGTCGCAATCCCCAAGGCCCACCTTCATCGCCAGAGAAGATCTGTTTCGTCCTCATTTCCTGTCGAACTATCTGGAAAACTGGCCATCGCCGCTCCGCACCCTGATCTCCCCCCTGGGCCTCCGGCCCTTCCTGTGGGCACTGCAGGCCTATCCCATGAGGAGGATTCAGGAGCGAACCCTGGGGGAGGTGCTGGAGGACGTTCTTCGCCTCTTCGGAGACCTTCCCATCGACCAGGTGCTGAAGGCGGAGTGGGTAGATCAGTTCAGCCTTTTGGAGCCCGCGGAGGAGCCCTCCCTCACCGTACGGAGGGCCATGGGCGAGCGGTTCCGGCCTCTGCTGCGCCAGGGCTACGGCCTGACGAAGCTGACGCGAAACCAGTTCCGGGCGATCAAGCCTCACGAGCGGGCGGTTATCGACGCCCACCTGCAGCTGTTCGTCAAGCTGCTGGAGCAGGGGGAATCCCTCCAACTGGCCCCTGAGGGTGCCGTGTCGAAGGATGGTGGTTTTGCCCGCATACGGGCCGGCCTCCACGTGCTGCTGAACCGCCCCAGGACCCTGGTTCGGGTGCTGCCGGTGGGGATCACCTACGACTTCATGACCTGTGGCCGCTCCACTGTGTTCGTGAACATCGGGCAGGAGATGACAGACCTGCGGGGACTGAAGCCCAGCGAGGCCTCTTCCCGGGTTGCCAAGGCGATTTGGGCCCAGTCGACCATCACGGCGAGCCAGCTGGCCAGCCAGATGCTCTCGACCATCCGCAACCGCGGAGGCTACACCGTGAGGGAAGGAGAGCTACTCCAGTACGTGGCCGGGGAGGCGGAGCGGTGGGCCGAGGACGGTCTCTACGTGGATCCTCGCCTGCTGCTGAGAGAGGAGCGGAAGAAGCGGATGGCGGAGTACATCGAGCATTGCGTGGGCTCCGGCGAGCTGATCCCGCGCACCATGGGACGGTACAGTCTACGCTCATCCAATGGTGAGCCGGACCCTGCCTGGTGGGGGGACCCCCGTGGCCAGATCAACTACATCAACAACGAGTTCACCACCCTGACTCGGATGGTGCGCAGCACCTGAGCCAACGGGACAACCGCCTGTAGTAACGACTCTAGTCGTTCGTCCCTCCGCCGCGTGCGGCGCCTCTACTCCTGCATCTGGCGCTGCAACTCCTCCAGGGCCTGCTGAGCCGTCAGCACCGGCACCGAGGGAAAGTCGCGCTTGAACTTGTCCATGATCAGGCCCGCCCTCAAGGGTCGTGGTGCGGGCTGGCCCAACTCGGGGGTCTTGATCCGGTCGATCAGCGCCGGCTCCAACCCGAACAGCTTCGCCGCCATCACCGCGAAGGCGTGCCGGTCCAGGATGCTGTCGCCCACGGTGTTGTAGATCCCCCCACGATCGGAATCCAGGAGACCCACCAGCATCCGAGCCAGGTTGTCGGCCAGGGTTGGGGAGCCAATCTGATCGTCCACCACCCGAATCCGCTCGCCCCGACTCAGCTTGTCCACCAGCCAGGCAACGAAGCTGGGCCGCACGTTGGGTGCGCGCCCGAAGAGGACGGTGGTGCGACCGATCACCCAGTCGGAACAGCGCTCCCGAACGGCCTTCTCGCTCTCCAGCTTGGTGAGACCGTAATGGCTGATGGGACGGGGAAGGTCCTCCTCGGTATAGGGCCCGCTCTCTCCATCGAACACGTACTCGGTGGAGAGGTGAACCAGCCTGGCATCGATCTCCCGGCAGGCCGCGGCCACGTTCGCCGTCCCCTCCACGTTCACCCGCCGGGAGAGGTCTCGCTGCGTCTCGCAGGCATCGACGGCGGTGAAGGCGGCGGTGTGGATCACCGCCTCCGGCCGCAGGTGAGCCAGCAGGTTGCGAACCGCGGCCGCGTCGGTTATGTCCAGAGGGAAGTAGGGAAACGCACCCAGAAAGCGGTTTAGAGACTCCGGCTCGAGGGAGGCCGAGATCGGTTGCCGGCCCTCGGCCAGTAGCAGCTCAACGGTCTTCGTCCCCAGCAGGCCATTGCCGCCCGTGACCAACACCCTGTCGTACACAGCAAGACCCCATCTCTATCTGTAGTCTGCACACCAACCTGAGGCCGATGCTAAGGGAGGAGCGAGTCCCTTGTCAAACTACGGCCCTTTGCTATACTGCCCGCGGTCTTCGTCGCGCGAGGTAGTCGTGATGCTCTCCCCCAAAGAGACAATCGGGCCGCCGCCCACCCCTCTCCTGGTTCAGTCCAAGGCCGAGTGGGCAGGTAACGCGGTGGCCCTGGCGGGCGCCGTCCTTCTGGTCGCAGCGCCTTCGACCGCCCTGTCCGCCCTGTCGCTGGCGCTGCTGGTGGCGGGCCTGGCCCTGCGGCCGGCATTTGGCCTGGCGCTGCTGGGGGCGGTCCTCCCATTCTACCTGTACCCCAAGCGATTGGGCTCCATGTCCTTCTCGCTGCCCGAACTGATCCTCCTGAGCACCCTGCTCGGTGCCGCCATCTACGGGCTGATGAGGTGGGGAAGCGGGCATCGGCGGCCCGTGGCCGGGCTGGCGACGGCCCTGGATGGCCCTGCAGCCCTCTTCCTCGCCGCGGCGCTCCTCTCCCTGCTGGCCAGCGAGCTGCTGCGGGTGAGCCTCCGGGAGCTGCGCACCCTGGTGCTGGAGCCGGTGGCCGCCTACTACCTGGCCGTCTGGTTCCTCCGCTCGAAGAGAGATCTGCTGCAGGTGGTAGGGGCGCTGCTGTTGGGCGGCGCCCTGGTAGCCCTGTTCGGCCTGTATCAGTACATCTTCACCGACCAGGTGACCGCCGTCGAGGGGGTGCGCCGGATCCAGGGCTCCTACCTGTCGCCCAACCATCTCGGGCTGTACCTGGGCCGGCTCCTACCCATGGCCCTGGCGCTGACCCTCTTCCTGCCCGGAATGCGGATCGCCTCGGGTCTCCTGGCGGCGGTCCTGGCCGCGGCGCTGCTGCTCACCTTCTCCGTAGGCTCCTGGCTGGCGACGGCCGTGGCCGTCCTTGCGGTGGTGCTGCTGTGGCGGTTCAAGATGGGGCTGCTGTTGGCCGGGTCCTACGCCGCGGTGCTTGCGGCCGGAGTGCCCCTCTTGAGTCTCGAGAGGATCTCCTCCCACCTCACGCTGACCCGCGGCACCAGCTTCATTCGAGTCCACCTGTGGGAGTCTTCCCTGCAGATGATCCGCGACCATCCCCTGCTGGGGGTCGGCATGGACAACTTCCTCTACTACTACCGGGGGGGCTACATGCTGCCCGAGGCGGCCGCGGAGCCCAACCTGTCCCATCCCCACAACCTGGTGCTGAACTTCTGGCTGCAGATTGGGATCCTGGGCGTGGCCGCGGTGGCGTGGCTGGCTGCGGCGCTGGGGCGGATCTGGCATCGCTGCTGGAGCAGCAGCCTCGATCCCCTGGAGCGTGCCCTTCTGGCCGGCGTCGCCGGCAGCGCCGTGGATCTGGTGGCCCACGGCATGGTGGACAACTCCTACTTCCTGGTGGACCTGGCCTTCCAATTCTGGCTCTGCGCCGCCGTCGTGGTGGTGCTCGACGGCGCGCTTTCTCCGTGCGGCCGAATCGAGTAAACTACCTGCTGCCTACCCAGTCCGGTCGAGGCCGCAGACGGAGGTTAAATTTGCGTATTGTCGTCACCGGCGGCGCCGGCTTCATCGGGTCCCATCTCTGCGCTCGTCTGTTGAAGGATGGGCACCAGGTCATCGCCGTCGACAACCTGATCACGGGAAGCAGGCGCAACATCGCTCAGCTTCTGGGACACCCGGCCTTCTCTTTCCTGGAGCACGACGTGGTGCAACCGCTGGATCTCCCCACCGAGGCGATCTTCCACCTGGCCAGCCCGGCCAGCCCCAAGGGCTACATGGAGCATCCGGTGGAGACTGCCCTGGTCAACTCTCAGGGCACCTACCAGCTGCTGGAGATGGCGAGAAGGCAGCGCGCCCGTTTCCTGCTGGCCTCCACCTCCGAAGCCTACGGCGATCCCCAGGAACACCCCCAGGTGGAGGGCTACTGGGGCCACGTGAACCCCGTCGGGCCTCGCGCCTGCTACGATGAGAGCAAGCGCTTCGGCGAGGCCCTCACCGTGACCTTCGTCCGCGCCCACGACCTCGACGCCAGGATCATCCGCATCTTCAACACCTACGGCCCCCACTCCGATCCGGATGACGGCCGCATCGTGCCCAACTTCATAACCCAGGCTTTGGCGGGCGAGCCGATGACGGTGTACGGTGACGGCGCCCAGACCCGAAGCCTCTGCTACGTCGAGGACCTGGTGGAAGGGATCCTGGCAGTGATGTTCGCCGACGGGCTGCAGGGTGAGGTGACCAACCTGGGCAACCCGGAAGAGCACACGGTCCTGGAGTACGCCCACCTGATCCGCCGGCTGTGCCGATCCAACTCGTCTATCGAGTTCCGCCCTCTGCCGCAGGATGACCCCACCAAGCGATGCCCCGACATCACCAAGGCCCGCACCCGGCTGGGATGGGAGCCCCGGGTAGGGCTGGAAGAAGGACTCCGACGCACCATCGAGTGGTTTGAATCTGCCGTGAAAGAGAAAGCCGGATGAGCCACCCCCAGGGCATCCTCGGGGCGCTCCGTCCGGCCCCAATCCGGTTGCCCCGCCTGTCCGCACCCCTCTGGATGACGGCCATCGCCCTGGCAGCCGTGGCCGCGCTGCTGCCCGGACTCTGGAGTCTGGCCGGCCTGGCAGCTCTGGTGGCCTGCTGGCTGATGCTGCTCAAGCCGGAGGTTGCCGTCTACCTGTTGGCCCTGTCGGTGCCCCTGGGATCTCTGGCGGTGGCGGAGAGAGAGAGCAACAGCTTCGCCGTCACCCCCACCGAGGCGATCGCCGGGCTGCTGGTGGTGGGATGGGCTCTCCGCTCCCTGTCCCGCAGACGCTTCACCATTCCCTTTACGCCCCTGACTATCCCTCTGCTGGCCATGCTGGCCGCCGTGTCCATCTCCGCCTACCAGGCCACCAATCTCTCTCTCACCCTCAAGGAGGGCCTCAAGTGGCTGGAGTTGATCCTGGTGTATCTCTTCGTGGTGGCGGAGATGGGAACCGTTCGCCAGGCCCTGTCCATCATCCTGATGCTGCTGGCGGGCGCTGCCATCGAGGCGCTGCTGGGGGCCGGGCAGTTCGTCCTGGGGGTGGGTCCGGAGTTCTTCGCCATCGGCCGCTTTATGCGGGCCTACGGCACCTTCGAGCAGCCCAATCCCTACGCCGGATACCTGGGAATGCTGATCCCCCTGGCGGTGGGATTGCTCCTCACCCGCCCATCTCCTAAGGTCCGCAACTACACCCTGGCCGCCGGGCTGCTGGCGCTGGGCGCGGTCGGGATGAGCCTCTCCCGTGGGGCGTGGCTCGGCATCGCGCTGGCCTTCATCCTGATGGCGCTGTTCTGGAGCCGGCGGTCCAGGATCCTGCTGTCCGTCGGGACCCTCGCCTCGACGCCGGCGGCGGCCCTGGCCTTCCTGAACCTGCTGCCTACCGAGCTCTCCAGCCGGCTGGCCACGGCCCTGGACTACTTTCGATTCGTCGACGTGACCCAGGAGCAGGTCACCACCCAGAACTGGGCGGTGATCGAGAGAGTCGCTCACTGGCAGGCGGCCCTGGACATGATCGCGGCCCATCCCCTCTTCGGCGTCGGCGCCGGAAACTATCCGGCCGTGTACGAGTGGTACGCCGTGCAGGGATGGGCCGAGGCCCTCGGGCACGCCCACAACTTCTACCTCAACGTCGCCGCCGAAACGGGGATTCCGGGACTCATGATCTACCTTTCCTTCGTTCTGACGGCGCTCATCTCCGTCATGGTCTGGCTCGCGCGATCGGGGAGGCTGGCGGACCCACCCCCCCAACCCCCTTCGCTGCTGGGGAAGGGGGAGAGGACTTCCCCACTCTTCTGGAGGGGAATACTGCTGGGCGTCCTGGGTGCCCTGGTGGCATCCTCGATGCACAACATGTTCGACAACCTCTTCGTTCACAGCATGAGCGTCCAACTGGGAATAATCCTCGGGCTGGGCCAGCTATCGGCCAACGCCCTGTTCGATCCCATCATTTCTCGGAGTCAAGGGCTTTCATGAACGATGAACAGACGGTAGCGCAAAGCGGCACCCCCGAAAACGGGGATGCCGCCTCCGTCTTCCTGGAGAAGCGGTTTCTCAATCTCCGCACCCTGATTTCCTTCGGTGTGGCCTTCGCCATCCTCTACTTCGTCTTCCGGCAGATGAACCTGAACGTCGGGGACATCGCGAGCCACATCGTGGCGGCGAACCCGGCCCTCTATCTGGTGGCGCTGCTGGTTTACTACTCCACATTCATCGTCCGGAGTCTGCGCTGGAAGATCCTGCTGAAGAACGTGGGGTTTGACGAGACCTCCGGCCACAGGCTGCCCTCCGTCGCGGGGTTGGGGGAGATCATCTTCCTATCCTGGTTCGCCAACTGCATCATGCCCGCCAAGCTGGGCGACGCCTACCGCGCCTACCTGCTCAAGCGCAACGCCGACGTCTCCTTCTCCAAGACCTTCGGGACCATACTGGCCGAGCGGATCGTGGATCTGCTCCTCACCTTCGTGCTGCTGGCCCTCACCGGCCTTGTGGCCTTCCACGGCACCCTCCCTTCGACCATCCTGGTCGGGATGCAGGCTTCCCTGGTCCTGGTGGCCACCGTCATCGTCGGCCTCCTGGCCATGCGCAACCTGGGCGCCGTCATCCGGCGGCTGCTGCCGCGGGGGCTGCACCGCTACTACGGGCTGTTCGAGGAGGGCACACTCCACTCCTTCCGCCAGCTGCCGCTGGTGCTGGGCTACTCCCTGCTGGCGTGGGTCATCGAGGCTGGCCGGCTCTACTTCGTCGTCCTCGCCCTCGGACTGAGCGGGGTCGGTTTCCCGGTGGTGCTTTTCACCGCCATCGCCGGCTCGCTGCTCACCAGCCTGCCGGGGACCCCCGCTGGCCTTGGCTTCGTCGAGTCGGTTATCATAGGCATACTGCTGCTATCCAGTAACTTCGGCCTCGTGACGGGCATCGACGAGAGCATGGCTACCTCTGTAGCCATCCTGGATCGCACCATCAGCTATTGGAGCCTGGTAATCTTTGGCTTAGTAGCCTACCTACTGTCGAAGAAGAAGTAATGCGGGTAGCCATCGACTACACTGCGGCCGTATACCAGTCCGCCGGCATCGGTCGCTTCGTGCGCAGCCTGGTGCACGCCCTGGCGGAGATCGATTCCCGCACCGAGTACCTCTTGGTGTTCGCGGATCCTCCACGGGGGATCCGGCCTGCCGTGCCCGACGCTCCCAACTTTCGAACTCGCCGCATCCCCCTGTCGGACAGGGCGCTGACCGCCCTCTGGCACCGGCTCAGCATCCCCGTTCCGGTGGACCTGGTCACCGGTCCGGTGGACGTGTTCCACTCGCCCGACTTCGTTCTCCCACCGGCCCGGCGGCCGGCGAAGGTGCTCACCGTCCACGATCTGGCCTTCCTGCTGCGACCGGAGTGCGCCGACGCGAAGCTGCGAGAGTACCTGGAGAAAACCGTTCCCCGCTCCGTGGCCAGGGCGGATTTCATCCTGGCCGACTCTCTGAACACCCAGGACGACCTGATCTGTCTGCTGGGCGTCCCGCCGGCCAAGGTGGAGGTGGTCCCCGGAGGGGTCGATTCCGCCTTCGTGCCGGTTCGTGATCCGGAGTCGCTGGATCGGTTGCGGCAGCAGGTGAGCGGGGGAGCCCCATTCATTCTCAACGTCGGCATGATCGAGCCTCGCAAGAACCTGGCGCGGCTGATCGAGGCCTTCGAGCTGCTCAAGGCCCGCTACCATGCCCCCCACAAGTTGGTGCTCGCGGGCAAGAGGGGCTGGCTATCCGAGGGAATCTACCGGCGTGCCGAGACCTCCCCGGTGGCTTCCGACATCCTGTTCCCCGGCTTCGTTGCCGAGGGTGCCCTGCCCGCCCTGTACAGCGCCGCCGACCTGTTCGCCTACCCATCCCTCTACGAGGGGTTCGGTTTGCCACCCCTGGAGGCCATGGCCTGCGGCACCCCGGTGGTGGCCTCCTCCAGCGCGTCCGTGCCCGAGGTGGTGGGTGGGGCCGCCCTCCTGGTGGATCCGGAGAACACCGAGGAGCTGGCCGAGGCTATGGCCAAAGCGCTGGGAGACACAGCGCTCAGGCAGCAGATGGCGGCCAGGGGGCTGGAGCAATCCAAGCAGTTCACCTGGCGCGCCTCCGCGGAGAGGATGCTCTCCGTCTACACGAGACTGAGCGGCCGACGATAATGCGCATCGCCATCAATGCCTACTTCCTGCAACAGCCGGCCACCGGCAGCGGCGAGCACCTCTACAACCTGTTGGAGGGGCTCGACGCCGTCGACGAGTCCAACCGGTACCTGGTGCTCTACCCCCGGCTGAGCAACACCCAGATCGTACGGACCCCTCACCTGGGGTCCCAGTTCGAGATCAAAGAGGTACGGGGCACGGCCGAGCGGCTGGGGGCTCGATTCGGGAAGATGTGGTGGGAGCAGGTGGCCCTGCGCCAAGCCTGCGCCCGGGAGGGGGTCGATCTCCTCCACTCTCCCTACTTCGCCTCGCCCCTGTCCCCCAACGTTCCCACCGTGGTTACCGTCCACGACGTGATCCCACTGATACTGCCCCACTACGGCAGATCCCTGCACGCCCGGGCCTACGTCCAGCTCGTCTCCGCCGCCGCCCGACGGGCCAGGGCGATTATCACCGTGTCCGAGGCCTCCAAGAGGGACGTCGTGCGAGCGCTGGATGTCCCCGCCGAGCGGGTCCACGTGATCTACAACGCCGTCGACCGCGGCCTCCGGCAGATCTGCGACCGGGCGGCCCTGGAGGGGGTGCGCGACGCCCACGGGATCGCCGAGGACTTCCTGCTCTACTTCGGCGGCTTCGATGAGCGGAAGAACGTGGAAAGGATCGTGCGCGCCTTCCACGCCGCTCGCCCCCGCTTCCAGCGGCCCTGCCAGCTGGTGCTGGCGGGTTCCCTCAACCTGGTAGGTGAGCATCCCCTCTACCCCGACCCCCGCCCGCTGATCCGCCAACTGGGATTGGAGGAGCAGGTGATCGTCACCGGCAGGATATCGGAGGAGGAGAAGCCGCTCCTGTACAGCGCCGCGACGGCCTTCGTCTTCCCCTCTCTCTACGAGGGCTTTGGGATTCCGGTGCTGGAGGCCATGGCCTGCGGCGCCCCCGTTCTCACCTCCAACGGCTCTTCCCTTCCCGAGGTGGCGGGCGGCGCCGCCCTGATGGTGGACCCCACCAGCGTAGAGGTCATCGCCGAGGCGATGGTCCGGCTGATCGACGACGAGGGGCTGAGGGAGGAGCTGAGGCGGAAGGGTTTCCAGCGGGTGGGCCAGTTCAGCTGGGAAGGCTCGGCCCTCAAGACCCTGGGGGTCTATCGGCAGGTCCTCTCGTGAGAGTGCTGATGATCTCCAAGGCCTGCGTCGTAGGGGCCTACCAGCGGAAGCTGGAGGAGCTGGCGGCCCTGGAGGGGGTGGAGCTGCTGGTCGTGGTCCCCCCATACTGGCAGGAGGAGGCCCGGCGGATAGTGCTGGAGCCGCTCCACACACGGGGCTACCGGCTGGAGGTGGAGCCGATCCGCTTCAACGGCCGGTTTCACCTCTTCCACTTCCCGGGGCTGGGCCGCCACTTCCGGAGCTTCCGTCCGGAGATCGTCCACGTGGACGAGGAGCCCTACAATCTGGCATCCCTCCAGGCACTGTGGCTCGCCCGCCGCCACGGCGCTCGCAGCCTCTTCTTCACCTGGCAGAACCTCGACCGCCGCTATCCCCCGCCCTTCAGCTGGATGGAGCGGTACAGCTTCCGGGCCGCGGACTGCGCCATCGCCGGCAACGCCGAGGCGGTAGGGGTGCTGCGACGCAAGGGCTTCAAGAAGCCGGTCGAGGTGATCCCGCAGTTCGGCGTCGACCCGGAGATATTCAGCCGTCAGCCGTCGGCTATCAGCTATCAGCCCTCAGCCGACAGCGATCAGGCCTCAGCCCTCGGCCCTCAGTCCTTGTTCCGCATCGGCTACGTCGGCCGGCTGGTGGAGCAGAAGGGGATCATGGATCTGCTGGAGGCCGTGGAGGGGCTGGAGGGCGACTGGAGCCTCACCCTGGTGGGCGCCGGACCGCTGCAGGCCGAGATCGAGACCCGGGCCGCGGTCCTCCAGATCTCCCACCGGTTGAAGGTGATCCCCGGCGTCCCCTCCCGGGAGATGCCCGGGATCCTGAACGGCATGGACGCGCTGGTGCTGCCCTCCCGGACCCGACCCAACTGGAAGGAGCAGTTCGGCCGGGCCCTGGTGGAAGCGATGGCCTGCCGGGTTCCGGTGGTGGGCTCCGACTCCGGGGAGATCCCCAACGTCATCGGCGACGCCGGCCTGCTGTTCCCCGAGGGGGACGTCGCGGCGCTTCGTGACCACCTCGGACGGCTGCAATCCTCCCCCGAGCTGCGCCTCGACCTGGCCGAGCGGGGTCGGGCGCGGGTGCTAGCCCGCTTCACCCAGGCCCGCGTCGCCGAGCAGACCTACCAACTCTATCAGCGCCTGCTGGGGGACTAGCGGGCATCTCACCCTCCGCCCCGTCACCCGCCCCCCTCCCGATTTCCCTAGTCCCTTTCGGCGGTTTCCAGAGATGCTACAATGTGGGCCGCACCACCTCCTGAGGGTGGCACATCCCGCTCGGGCAGATGAGCCTAAGGGAGAGTCCAGAATGCTGACCAGGTACATCCAGGCAGTCATGCACAAAGCAAGATACGAGATCCTGCCAGACGATGGCACCTTCTACGGAGAGATCCCTGGCTTCCAGGGTGTGTACGCGAACTCCGACACGTTGGAGGCTTGCAGAGATGAGTTGCAGGAGGTGCTGGAGGACTGGATTCTGTTCAGAGTGGCGCGCCATCTGCCGCTTCCATCCGTCGATGGCATCGAACTGTCCATCAAGGAAGTGGCCTGATGCCTCCTCTGCGGCCAACGAAACGCAGGGATCTCATCCTCTATCTGAGGCAGCTAGGGTTCGAAGGACCCTATTCCGGTGGCAAGCATCAGTTCATGGTCAAGGACGACATCACCCTGCGGCTGCCCAACCCTCATCAGAGTGACATCGGAGTCGAACTCCTGATCAGGATACTCCGGCAAGCCAGGATCGATAGAAGTCTGTGGGAGAGCCTTTCGTAGGGACGCGTGCCGAGATGCGGAGCATGTAGGACCCGAGGCTCACCTAGGCCGATCCTCGTTCCGCCCTCCCCCCAGCAGCCCCAGCCGGTCGCACACCATGTAGATCGCCGCGACCTGCCCCTGAACGTCGACCTCCCCCGAGCGAATCTTGGCCAGCAACTCCTCGGGCGTCGCCAGCTCCACCTGAATGACCTCCCGAGAGTCGCTGTCCTTGACGCCGGTTGGTCTCCCTCCCCTGGCCAGGTAGACCCACGCCTGGAGGTTAGAGGAGGTCGGGTCGGAGACCAGCTTCCCGATGAACTCCATGCTCTCCACTTGGTAGCCGGTCTCCTCCTCCAGCTCCCGGCGCGCCGCCGCTTCAGGCGCTTCCCCCTCGTCGATGCCGCCGGTCGGCAGCTCCAGCACCACCTCTCCGATGCCGTGCTTGTACTGTCGGTTCAGAACCACCTGGCCATCGGTGGTCAGGCAGAAAACCGCGACCCAGCCCCTCGCCTCCCGAACGTAGAAATCGTCGTGGACCGTGCCGTCGGGCAAACGGACGCAGTCCTGCCTTACTCGCAGGTACGGGGTATCGAGAATCACCTTGGAGGAGAGAGTCTCCCATTTCTGTGGTTCAGAGTCATCCATTCCGCTGTCTTCTCCCTTTGAGGCTCGGCCGCGGGGCACAGCGTAGGGGCGACCGGCCGGTCGCCCCTACCGTTTCTAGTCGGACCCGGCGTCGTCCCCGACGCCGGAACCCACGGCCAGCGGGAGCAGGGACGACCCCTTCTCCTAATCACAGCAACATTGAGGCCGCACATCAGTCCCCCGGCCATCGTGGGCGTTCCTACCAGATCCCGAACTTGCCCAGGACCGCTTTCTTCTTGAGGTTCTGGATCGCGTCGGTGCAGTTGATCTTCTTTGGGCAGGCCTCCACGCAGTTGAAGGCCGTGTGGCAGCGCCACAGCCCGTTCTCCGAGGCGATCACCTCCATCCGCTCCTTCGCCCCCTCGTCCCGAGAGTCGGCGACGAAGCGCCACGCCTTGGTCAGCGCGGCTGGGCCCAGGTAGCCATCCTTCTCCTCGCTCATCCAAACCGTGGGGCAGGAGGAGTAACAGGAGCCGCACAGGATGCAGTCGATCGTCTCGTTCAGCTTCCGGCGATCCTTCGGGCTCTGGTGCCGCTCCTTCTCGGGCGGCTTCGAGTTGTTGATCAGGTAGGGCTTGATCTGCTCGTACTTGGCGAAGAAGGGCTCCAGGTCCACCACCAGGTCCTTGATCACCTGCAGCCGGGGCAGCGGCCCGATGGCGATCTGCCCGTCCGGGAACCAGCCTATCTGGGTCTCGCAGGCGAGACGGTAAGCCCCGTTGATGTACATGGCGCAGGAGCCGCAGACCCCGGCACGGCAGCAAGAACGATACGCCAGCGAGCCGTCCAGCCGGTCGGTGACGTAGAACAGCCCCTGCAGCACCGTCATCCCCGGGGTGACAGGGACCTGGTAGCTCTGGTAGTAGGGCTCCGTATCGACCTTGGGGTCGAACCTCCAGACCTTCAGGATGGCAGAGGAAAGGTCCGACATCAGTACCTCCTAGCCTGCGGCTCGTACTTGGTGATGGTCACCGGGGAGTAGGTGAGGGCCGGCCCCTCCGGGGTGAAGCTCGCCAGGGTGTGCTTCAGCCACTTCGCGTCGTCTCGCTCCGGGAAGTCCCGCCGGAAGTGGGATCCCCGGCTCTCCTCCCGGATCAGAGCGCCCCTGGCGATAATCTCGGCCAGGGTCAGCATCCCCTCCAGCTCCAGCTTCCTCATCAGCTCCAGGTTGTAGGTGGTCCCCTGGTAGGTCAGCCGGGTGTGAGGGAAGCG
>DAHVXI010000019.1:0-6046 GCA_027356795.1 Chloroflexota bacterium
ACCGAGCCGGCGTTGTCCGGCTTGATGCCGCCGATGGCGATGACCGGCACCCGAACCGCTCCCGCCACCCGGCTCACCAGGCCAGGGCCCGCCGGCTCCAACCCGGGGTGGGACCGGGTCTCGAAGATGGTGCCCAGCAGCAGGTAATCTGCGCCCTCCCCTTCCGCCTGAAGGGCCCCCTCCAGGGAATGGACGGAGGCGCCGATCAGCATCCCCTGACCCACCAGTCGCCTGGTCTCAGCCACCGGCAGGCTTCCGCCACCCAGTTGAACCCCGTCGGCACCCAGGGCCAGGGCCACATCCACCCGATCGTTCACCACCAGCGCAGCTCCCCAACGGCGCACCGGCTCCAGCAGGCTGCTCCCCAACTGGAGCAGCTGCCGGGCGGATAGCTGCTTCTGGCGGAGCTGGACCAGCCCGACGCCGGCCTCCACGGCCACAGCCACCACCTGCTCCAGGGGCCGCCCCCGGCAGGCCTCGGGATCGGTGACGAGGCAGAGTATGGGAAATCGAAGGTGGTGACGCCGCAACAGCCCTCACCCCGGCCCTCTCCCAGAGGGGGTTGTCGCCTCTCCCTTTGGGAGAGGCCGCCCGAAGGGCGGGTGAGGGCTGGGACGCTGCCAACCAAACAGCCCTCACCCCGACCCTCTCCCAGAGGGAGAGGGAGTATTCGCCTCTCCCAGGGGGAGAGGGAGTCCACGCCTCTCCCAGAGGGAGAGGGAGATAATGGAAGTGGCCACTCCCTGCAGTAGGAGCAGCCACTCACGGATTCTGTCCCTGGTGCTCTGCTTCCCTACGCTGGTACTACCCAGTTCAGGTTCACAGGGTCGGCGGCAAAACCGCCTCTCAGCAAGTACGCTCCCCTAGCAGACGCCTTATTCAGTTTTTCGGCGAGGGCAATAGTAGCATGACAGAGGACCGAAAACAATGCTTGACAAGCCTCCCAGGTCGCCCTATATTGTATCGCGAAACGGGGTTTCACCATCTGGAAGTATTCTCCTCCCTTCACCCAGCGGCATCCACCGCCAGTTCTGCTGACGAGGTTGTCAGGTGACAGGCACTTCGCGAAGAAAAGTCAACGAAGGCTCCTCCACCTCAAAGACTACCGTCCAGTCGGTAGAGCGAACCCTCGACATTTTGGAAGCCCTGGCGAAGGTGGGCGAGACAGGCATCGCCCAGTTGAGCAACCAGGTGGGCCTGCACGCCAGCACCGTCCACCGTCTTCTCTCCACCCTGATCGCTCGGGGATACGTCCGCCAGAACCCGGAATCGGGCCGCTACCTCCTCGGATTGAAACCGTTGGACGTGGCACGGGCAGTGAGGGACCATCTGGATCTCCGGATGGAAGCCATACCCGTCCTGCAGGAGCTGATGCGGAGGAGCGGCGAAACCGCCAATTTGGCCGTGATGGACGATCACCAGATCGTTTACCTGGAGCAGGTATCGAGCCCGGGCTGGATGCTCAGGATGTTCGTGCAGGTGGGTGCGCGGGCACCGCTGCACAGCACCGCCTCCGGCAAGGTCCTCTTGTCCGCTCTCCCCGACGAGGAACTCGATCGAATGCTCCACTCCTACCGTCTGATCCCCTATGCCAGCCGCACCATCGTCGACACCGGCATTCTCATGGCCGAGTTGGAGGAGGTGCGGCGCCAGGGGTATGCCACCGACTACGGCGAGCAGGAGGAGGGGGTTAGCTGCATAGCAGCGCCGGTGCGAGACCACACGGGGAGAGTGCTGGCGGTCATCAGCATCTCCGGCCCGTGGATCCGGATCACCCCGGAGCGGGTTCCCCTGCTGGTGCCTTCAGTACAGGAAGCGTGCGCCCGCTTATCGGCAGCGCTGGGATACGATCCGGCTTATCACGCGGTAGTCAACGCAGCAGTTTTGACACGAGGAGGTGGAGCATGAGGATTGCGTTGATCGGCCAGGCAGCCTTTGGCGAGAAGGTCCTGGAAGCTCTCCTCAAGGAAGGCGAGGAGATAGCCGTCGTCTACTGTCCGCCGGATGCGCCAAACGGGAAGCAGGATTCCCTGGGCGAGTTGGCGGAGAAGAGTGGGATCCCCGTCAGGAAGCCGGCCCGGATGCGCAACCCCGAGGTGTTCGAGGAGTACAAGGGCTTCGATCCCGAGCTGAACGTCATGGCCTTCGTCACCGACATCGTGCCGATGACGATGATCCGGTACCCCAAGCTGGGAACCATCCAGTACCATCCCTCCATTCTCCCCCGACATCGCGGCGGCAGCGCCATCAATTGGGCGGTGATCAACGGAGAGACCAAGACGGGCCTCAGCATCTTCTGGCCCGACGAGGGTCTGGACACCGGTCCGATCCTGATGCAGAAGGAAGTGGCCATCACGCCCGACGACACCCTGGGCTCGGTGTACTTCAACAAGCTGTTCCCCCTGGGCGTCGAGTCGATGGTGGAGTCGGTGAAGCTGGTCAAGGCGGGGAAGGCGCCCAAGGTCGATCAGGATCTGAGCGAGGGCGAGTACGAGCCCCTCTGCAAGAAGATGGCAATCGACTGGATCTATCCCATCAACGTCGTCTACAACGTGATCCGTGGCTGCAACCCGTCGCCCGGCGCCGGCACTCTGTACAAAGGGCAGCCGCTCAAGATCTTCGACTGCGAGAAGAGGAACGTGAGCGGCCCTGCTGCACCAGGGACGGTCCTGGAGATCGCCGGCGACGGCTTCCTGGTAGCGGGCAACGGTGGAAGCATCTTCGTCAAGCGGGTTCAGCCCCAGGGTTCCCCCAAGCTGAAGGCATCGGAGTTCGTGGCATCGGCCGGCCTGCAGGTTGGGGACAAGCTGGGCTAGTGCTCAGTCCTGAGTCTCGAGGGTCGAGGATCAGCGGGGCGATGGTCGATAAGCCGCCGGCAGATCCGACCTTTGGCACTCAGTAGACGGCACCCGATCACAAGGAGGTGATCGCTTAGCTGTGAAGAGACCTTGCGATTACGGCAATGCAGGTAATTCGAGGAGGAGGCATTAGAAAGGATGGCAGGAGATCTCTACGAGGTTCGCTGGCACGCCCGCGGCGGCCAGGGTGCGGTGACCGCGTCCCGCTTCCTGTCGGCGTCGGCAAGCCGCGAGAACAAGCACTTTCAGGGCTTCCCTGAATTCGGCACCGAGCGCATGGGCGCCCCGATCCAGGCATTCACCCGCCTGAGCAGCCAGCGGATCTACACCCACGAGCAGGTGACGACCCCGGATGCCGTCGTGGTGCTGGATCCGACTCTTCTGGAGGTCGTGGACGTGACCGCCGGCCTCAAGCCGGGCTGCCCACTGATCATCAACTCCGATCTGGCGGCGGCCGAGCTGAGGAAGCAGCTGCCGAAGGGCAGCTACAAGCTGTACACCGTGAACGCGACGAAGATCGCGACCGAGTCCGTCGGCCGGCCGATCACCAATACCGCCATGGTGGGCGCGCTGGTGAAGATCACAGAGCTGATCGCCTTCAAAGCCGTCGAGGATGAGCTCCGGTCGATGTTCGGCTCCCGGTTCAAGCAGTCGGTGGTCGACGGCAACGTCAAGGCGCTGCAGAGGGCCTACGAGGAGGTTAAGGGCGAATGAGCGACATCTTCGAAGTGAAGGGCGGAACCCTCCCGAAGGCCAGCGAGCTACCGCTGGGCGGGATCATCCCAAGCAACGGCAACGGTGTCAACTACGCCACCGGTAGCTGGCGGACCCAGCGGCCGATCTTCAACGATGCAGCCTGCACCGACTGCCTGCTGTGCTGGCTCCACTGCCCGGACGACTCGATCATCCTGGAGGAGGGCAAGGTAGTGGGGATCGACGTGGATCACTGCAAGGGCTGCGGTATCTGCGGCCAAGAGTGCAACTCCAAGCCGGTTAAAGCCATGAACATGGCCCAGGGCGGCCGCTTCGAGCCGAGCGAGACCTTCGCCAGGCACACACTGTAAGGAGATCGAGTGATGGCAATAGCAGAGAAGCCTGTACGGCAGCGAAAGGTAGTGGGTCTCACCGGTGACGGGGCTGCCGCCGACGCCATGATGCAGATCAACCCGGACCAGGTAGCTGCCTACCCGATTACCCCTCAGACCGAGATCGTCGAGCGCTTCGCCGAGTACGTGGCCAACGGCAACGTTCAGACCGAGTTCGTGGCGGTCGAGAGCGAGCACAGCGCCCTGTCCGCCTGCTGCGGCGGCGCCGCCGCCGGCGGCCGGGTGATGACCTGCACCTCCTCGCAGGGTCTCGCCCTGATGCACGAGGTGCTGTTCATCGCCTCCGGCAACCGGCTGCCCATCGTCATGCCGATGGTCAACCGAACCCTGAGCGCCCCCATCAACATCCACGGAGACCATTCCGACTCCATGGCCTCCCGCGACGCCGCCTGGATCCAGCTCTTCTGCGCCGACGCCCAGGAGATCTACGACACCACCATCATGGCCGTCCGGATCGCCGAGCACCCGGAAGTGCAGCTGCCGGTGATGGTCTGCTTCGATGGCTTCAACGTCTCCCACGACATGGAGCGGGTGGAGATGCTGGACAAGGCCGAGGTCCAGGAGTTCGTCGGAGAACCGAACCCGAAGATCAACATGCTCGATCCGGAGAACCCCATCAGCATCGGCGCCCTGGTGCTGCCTCCCTTCTTCTTCGAGCACAAGCTCGCCATGACCAGGGCCCTGGAAGGCTCCATCAAGGCCATCGAGGAAGTGGGCAAGGAGTACGCGAAGCTGAGCGGCCGGTCCCAGCCTATCCTGGAGACCTTTGGCATGGAGGACGCCGAAGTGGCCGTGGTGGCCCTGAGCGGCATCGGCGGCACGGCTCAGTGGACCGCGATGCAGCTGCGGGAGCAGGGGTTGAAGGTCGGCGTGGTGCGGCCGCGGGTTTACCGCCCGTTCCCGGCCGCCCAGATGGTAGAGGCTCTGAAGAAGGTCAAGGCCGTGGCCGTGGTCGAGAAGGCCTCCGCGCCCGGCGCTTCCGGTGCGCCCGTCTTCCAGGACCTGTGCACTGCTATGTACGGCCTGGACCCGCGCCCGAAGATGATCAACTACGTCACGGGTCTGGGCGGCCGCGACACCTCGTCCGTACAGTACACCGAGGTCTTCAAGAGGCTGCTGGGTATCGCCAAGGGCGAGCCCGTCGGCCCGGTGCAAAGCTACATCGGCGCACGGGAATAGGAGAGTATAGACGATGGCAGTAAACCTGAAAGAGCTAGCGAAGAAGGACGTTAAGTTCACCTCCGGCCACCGCCTGTGCACCGGCTGCGGCCCCGCGATCATTGCCAAGTGGACGATGCTGGCGGCGGCGGAGTACAACATCGCCATGAGCAGCGCCACCTGCTGCGTGGAGATCTCCAGCGTCGTCTTCCCCTACACCAGCTGGAAGGTCTCCTGGTACCACAACGCCTTCGAGAACGCGGGTGCCGTTATCGGCGGTATCGAGGCCACCTACCAGGCCCTGAAGCGCAAGGGCAAGATGGACAAGGACTTCCGCTTCGTCGCCATGGGCGGCGACGGCGGCACCTACGACATCGGCTTCCAGTCCCTGTCGGGTGTCATGGAGCGGCGGCACAAGGTCCTGTACATTGTCTACGACAACAACGCCTACATGAACACCGGTATCCAGCGCTCCGGCGCCACGCCGAAGTACGCCTGGACCACCACCTCTCACGTGGGCGATGCCTACCAGGGCAAGCAGCAGCCGCGCAAGGACCTGGTGTCCATCATGGCGGCCCACGACATCCCTTACGTGGCCCAGGCCAGCGTCGGCTACTGGCGCGACTACATGACCAAGGTCCAGAAGGCGCTGGAGACCGACGGTCCCTCCTTCATCGCCGTCTACGCCCCTTGCTGGCGCGGTTGGCGAGCTGAGACCCATCAGACCGTGGAGTTGGGCCGCCTGGCCGTCCAGTCCAAGTACTGGCCGCTGTACGAGGTGGTCGATGGCAAGTGGCAGATGACCTACGTGCCCAGGGAAGAGAAGTCGGTGACCGAGTTCCTCAAGCCGCAGGGCCGGTTCAGCCACCTGTTCAAGCCCGGCAACGAGGCCCTGCTTCAGGACTTCCAGAGCGAAGTCGACTA